>CAYYEB010000296.1:0-1946 GCA_964470725.1 uncultured Lachnospiraceae bacterium
GTTGCATATGCCAGCATGATTATGCAAGCAAGCTTGCAATCATGCTGTCGCATGCAACCGACTTATACGATTTTAATTGTAAATTTTTTATAAAGTGCTAAAATAGTAAGGCTACTGTACGCTTTTGTAATACTTTTGCACTTTATCGCGTTGCAGTGAAACATTATAGTGGACTGCAGATCCATAAATGCACATAGAAGCTGCTGTTCGTGGCAGCTGCAGGGCAGATGCGCATCTATGGGTAGGCAGGCCAGAGATATTTAAGGGAGGTTATCTCAATATGGATAACAAGACGGAGTTTAAGCCGTATATCCCGGCGGAGAAGATTGTTCCGGAAATGACCGTGTTCTCGGTAATTATGGGCGCGCTTCTTTCAGTGGTGTTCGGCGCAGCAAATGCATACCTCGGACTTCGTGTAGGTATGACCGTTTCAGCTTCCATCCCGGCAGCCGTCATTTCGATGGGTGTTATCCGGATGATCCTGAAGCGTGATTCAATTCTCGAGAACAACTTTGTTCAGACAGTCGGTTCTGCCGGTGAGTCCCTCGCCGCAGGTGCAATTTTTACACTGCCGGCTATGTTCCTCTGGGCTAAAGAGGGAGTCATGGACAAACCGGGTATTGTTGAAATCACGATTATCTGCCTGATCGGTGGTTTGCTCGGTGTGTTCTTCATGGTTCCGCTCAGAAATGCTCTGATCGTAAAGGAACATGGCATACTTCCTTATCCGGAAGGCACGGCCTGTGCAGAAGTGCTTCTTGCAGGTGAAGAGGGCGGCTCATCCGCTTCGACCGTATTTGCCGGTCTTGGAATTGCAGCAGTATTCAAGTTTGTGCTTGATGCGCTCAAACTTGTACCGAGCGAAATCAATACACCGTCCAAGGGCCTCGGCTCTTACAAGGGACAGATCGGAACTCAGATTTATCCGGCAGTATTTTCTGTAGGTTATATCTGCGGACCGAGAATTTCTTCTTACATGTTTGCAGGCGGCGTTGTTTCCTGGATGATGCTGATTCCTCTGATTATGCTGTTCGGTGCGGATGCAACTCTGTATCCTGGAACAGAGCCGATCAGGAAGATGTTCGCCGAAGGCGGCGTCAGCGCGATCTGGGGCTCCTATGTGCGGTATATCGGTGCAGGTGCTCTGGCGGCCGGCGGTATCATTTCCCTGATCAAGTCACTGCCAATGATCGTCCGTACATTCCGCGACTCGATGAAAGATCTTGCGGGCGGACAGGGACACAGTACCCTTCGTACGGATAAGAACCTGAGCATGAGAACGGTAATCATCGCAATCATCGCTCTGATCGTTCTGACAGCAGTTCTTCCGCAGGTCCCGGTCGGATTCGGCGGTGCGATTCTGATCGTTATCTTCGGATTCTTCTTTGCATCCGTATCATCCCGTATGGTCGGTATCGTCGGATCTTCCAATAACCCGGTATCCGGTATGGCAATCGCCACCTTGCTTTTCTCTACTCTGATTCTGAAGGCAACTGGCACAACCGGTGCAGCGGGCATGAGAGCTGCCATTGCAATCGGTACCATTATCTGTGTGATCGCTGCGATCGCCGGTGATACGTCACAGGATCTGAAGACAGGCTACCTGGTAGGTGCAACTCCGATCAAACAGCAGTATGGTGAGATCATCGGTGTTGTGGTTGCAGCCTTTGCCATCGGCGGTGTACTGTATCTTCTGGATGCTGCATGGGGATATGGCTCTGCAGAACTTCCGGCTCCGCAGGCAACTCTGATGAAGATGATTGTCGAAGGTGTTATGGGCGGAAAGCTTCCGTGGGGACTTGTTCTTACAGGTGTTGTTCTGGCATGTGTGATCGAGGTTCTCGGCATTCCGGTACTTCCGTTTGCAATCGGTGTGTATCTTCCGGTTCAGCTCAATGCCTGCATCATGATCGGCGGACTTGTTCGTCTGTATTATGATAAGAAGA
>CAYYEB010000297.1:0-1944 GCA_964470725.1 uncultured Lachnospiraceae bacterium
ATACAGGTGTTCTTTATTCTGAATGTGTGAAACAACGTTCTAAATATGCTGATTCATTTTCTAAAAATGCTGCTTTATCAGAAACAGCATTTATTTATTTTCTAAATCTGTTGTTCTTTGATCTGATAAAGCAGTTCTAATTTCTAAAAATGTTACCTGTTTTCTAATTGCACTATTCAGAATTATTTCAGTTAGGATTTTTTAATACTGTTTTTAGTTCTGTTTCTAACGGCTCTGCCGTCTCTCTTACCTGCAGAATAGCCAACGGCAACGCCATATTCTAGGGATGTAATTATCAGAGAAAATAATAGTCTATGTTCGTCCCCCCCCGCTTGTTTGTTTTTTTCTATTACATAGTCTCTAATATTGAAAATCTCTGATACATAGATTTTCACTTTTTGCCTGTCCTCTAGTTTCTGGTACGCATTCAGTGTTTTGTTTAAGTCTCTTTTTTTCATGATCTGCCTGTAAATCCTTTCTGTTATTCGTCTGCGTTGTCGTCTATTGTGGCCTTGATCGTACTGCCTGCCTGTTCGATCTGATCCAATATGTTAAACGCCTGCTTTATATAGTCCATGCTTGCAAGTGATAAAGAATAGCAATCAGGCTTTCCAGTCTCCGGAGTTGCCTCTATTAATCCGTCATTTAATGCGGCTGTAATTGCTTTCAGTTTGTAGAGTGTCTGCCTTAAGTCCTCTAAATAGATTTTGTTTTCTTCTTTGTCTGTCATGTCTGTAGATTTTTCCTCTCTTTCTTTCTATTTCGTCATGGCTGCGGCTATGTCGGTGATCTGCTTTAATTGGTCTGCGTTCATTCCTGAAAGAATGTTCTGCAGGCGTTGTTTTTCGTCTGATTCCTTGCCGTGATACAGGTTATAGAGTTGATCGGCTAGGCAGGCGTCCTGCTTTTCTGTCTCGCAGTGCAGGTAAATCTCTGTAGTGGCAGGGTTTTTGTGTCTCATATAGTTCTGTGTTTCGTACAGATTGCCTGATAATTCCATTACGTTAGTGCCTGCGGTATGTCTCAAACTATGGGCGGTTAGTTTCTCACTGTCATAGCCTGCCTCTTTCATGGCCTGTTTAAGCATCTGTGAGATAGTACGGGCGGCAATCCTTTTGCCGTTCGATCTGTTGCCAGTAGAAACAAACAGGGGGCTGTTTCCGTTGTAGGCATCTGTACGGCTGTCTAGATAGTCTTTAATTGCTGCGTAAACCTCTGCGGCAATCGGCTTTTTTTGGTCTGCTTGTGAATGACCTTTACCATAAATGAAAATGTATGCCTGTCCGTTGCGTGTCTCTACGTCCTTAACATTTGCCCGTGACAGTTCAATAGTTCTTAAACCTGCGTTTACTGCTAACTGATACATAGCGTTTAAGCGTTTGCCCTGAATGTCTGCCCGTTTTTCTTTGCCTTTGGCATCCTTGTGACTTGCTGCCGCTGTCTCTTTTCTGCTTTCAGCATGGGCGGCTATGCTTTTCTCGATTGTCAGAACGTCTGCAGGCTCTAAAGATTCTTTGGCGTGTATGTCGTTTCTGATTTTCGGGGTATGGATGTTTTCGGCTATGTTCGGATAAATGCCCTCTGCGTTGGTCCACTTAAAGAACACCTTTACCGTGTCTAGATACTGCTTAACAGTGGCAGGGCTGCACTGAATTACCTTTACATTGCCGCTTTTATCGGTCTGATAGTCCCATCCTGCAGGGTTGCTGTTGTCTAATTTTATGGCTTTGTGTATCTCTGATAGATATTCCTTGTATGAAAGAATATCTGCCCGATGTGGCCATTTAATACCGCTGTAAAGCATCCAAACATAGAACTGTTTCAGATTGGTTAAGTATGTGGCCGTTGTTTTCGGTGATCTGTCTATATATGTGACAAACTGATTAAACAGATTCCGGGTAATTGGTTGCGGGTTCTGTATCGCAGTATATGTTTCTGTAATAT
>CAYYEB010000298.1:0-1932 GCA_964470725.1 uncultured Lachnospiraceae bacterium
ACAGGTCATGATTTGAGGCCCGTACCTTGATTTATGTCTGAACAGTAACCGTAATCCGTTTTCAAAAAGATCGTACGCTGGACGTTCTTCATAGGATTGTGTATACTTTATCACTATAGATATGACAGCAAAAGTAATCCTGCATCCGGGCAGATGGCTTCCCGGATGTATCTTGAAAATATCTTTTCGTTGAGGTTTTGATGGAAACAAAGCGTGACCTGACAAAGGAGCTGCTCGCATCCTGCTTCAAAGAGCTGATGATGACAACTCCTTTCGATAAAATTACAATAAAAATGATTACGAATCGTGCAGGCCTGATTCGTCCGACCTTCTATAAGCACTTTCAGGATAAGTATGAGGTTCTGGAATGGATTTTTCAGCAGGATGTCGTTTCAAATGTAGACGTCCTGATCGATAATCATATGGAAGCCGATGCGGTCGTCATGCTCTGCCGCTGCCTTGGAAAAGATAAAAAGTTCTACAAACGTGCCTATAAAATGGAGCCCGGTCCGAATTCCTTTGACCAGATCCTGACCCGGTACGTCTATCAGACATTCTTAAAGCTCGGAGAACGTTTTTCCGTCAAATCCGTAAAAAAAATACCATCACTGACTCCTCAGATGATGGCAAATTACTATACTTACGGACTTGTTTACAGTCTCCGTGACTGGATCACTTCCGATTCCGATGATGTCTCCCCCGAAGAAATGGCAGAATCATACACCTATCTTCTTTCCCATTCGGTACTCGACCTCATTCATGTCAGCTGATATTCTGAAAGAAATGAATCAGAATGTCTATTCCTCCGATAATAACAATGGCGCCCCCCGCTCCGATAAAGCGGTTCATCGGGCCGCATCCCAAAAGATAGCCGGCCAGCACACCGACAACAACGCTGGCCGCAGTCACAATTCCCAGTGTCAGCATTGTAATCCAAAGTCCGAAAGAAAGCAGTCCGAATCCGAACCCGGCAATCAGAGCATCCAAAGATGTCATAAATGCCCAGAAGATGATCATCTTATAATCAAACTTGTCATTTACCTGTTCCTCAATCTTCTGATACTTTTTATTGAACGACCGAAGAATCATCCACACTCCCAGTCCGAAAAATAAAATAGCCGCAGCAATTTCCCAGACCCGATTGGCTGAATGATAATCCGGATGAATCGCCGGAATCATTGTGACAATGGCGCCGATCAGCATCATTCCCATCTGGAAACCCGCAAAGATTCCTACCATTTTCAGCAGATTTGCCTTGTGAATTTTGGACACCATTGCCCCCTTATACAGTCCATAGGCAAACACATCCAAAGAAAGTCCAATCACAACAAGAAGCATCTGAAGAAAAATCATAACTGAAAATCACCCTCTATAATACAATTGTCCTGAATACAGCAAGGCCACTTATGCATCCCACCTCATATCGGACAAATTCATCTGCATTTTAAATACCTAGATTATTATAGGAAAATCCATCTTCCGGATGTCACTCAAAAAAAAGGAAGTGTACCATGCCAGGATACACTTCCCTCTTTTTGTATCTGTCGTATCCTTATTCGGTCTTTGCATAATCCTTTTCAATCTGTGTCAGCATATCCACACGTTTTGCATGGCGTCCGCCCTCGAACTTTGCGGCAAAGAACGCATCCACGATCATGAACGCCTCTTCTCTTCCGACGATTCTGGCTCCCATGGAAACTACATTGCAGTTGTTGTGGCGTACGGAAAGGGATGCTGTGGCCGGCTCGCTGCAGCAGCAGGCACGAATTCCCGGCACTTTATTGGCTGCAAGAGAGATGCCAAGGCCCGTTCCGCAGACCAGAACGCCTTTTTCCACTTCTCCGGCACGAATCGCCTCGGCTACCTTTCTTCCCGGTACCGGATAGTCGTCACCGTGATCATTCGGATCATAATTTCCGTAATCAATACACT
>CAYYEB010000299.1:0-1894 GCA_964470725.1 uncultured Lachnospiraceae bacterium
ATCATGGACACATCATTGAACGCGGCACACATGATCAGCTGATCGCACAGAAGGGAACGTATTACCAGCTCTATACCGGAGCCTTTGAACTTGAGTAATGCCGGTTTGTCGGGTTCTTACAGTTCCTGCCACCCGGCGACCGACAATTTCACCCTATTAAAACAGAAAGTGCGGACAAACCGAAATGACTTACAGGAAGGAGAGGAGTATGGAAATTAAAGAGTGGACTTATGATGAATATCCGGAGTACCACACGGATTTAAAGGATGCAAAAGTGCTGGAGACAACCGGTAATGAGATATTTGTTTCCTATTATCCGGACGTTCAGTATGCGGTAATGAACGGACATGCGCTGACTCTCCAGATTCTGTCTCCACAGACACGAAATGAGCCGGATAAGCTGTATCCTGTGATTTTGTACGTGCAGGGATCACATTGGGATAAACAGGATGTTTATAAAGCAATTCCGGAACTGTCGAAACTTGCAGAACGCGGTTATGTAACGGCAATGGTACAGTATCGCGGCTACGATGTGGCACCGTTTCCGGCAACATTGATTGATACCCGAAATGCAGTGCGTTTTATGAAACTGCATGCGAAGGAATATCATGGAGACCCGGAGCGGATCATTTTAACAGGTAATTCTTCGGGTGGACATGCCGCAGTGTATGCTCCGATTTTTGAGGAAAACGATGAGAATCAGTACCCTGGAATTTCACCGGATGTTGCTGGAATCATTGACTTTTACGGTTCGGTCTCGGTTATGCTGGAAGACAGCAATCCGTCCACAGTGAATCATTGTCTGCCGGATAGTCCGGAAGGTCTGGAAATGGGCGGAGTTAATCTCAGGGAGCATCCGGATTTAAGACAGAAACTTTCGGTGGAGTGCAACATTACGAAAGATACGAAGATGCCGCCGGTTCTGATTCTTCATGGAACGAAGGACCGGACGGTGAATCCGAAATGCAGTGATGTGTTGTACAGAAAACTGAAAGAATGCGGAAAGGATGCTGAGATTGTCTTCCTTCGCGGAGCAGATCACGGAGGCGGTGAGTTCTGGTCAGAGCAGGTACTGGAGATCATCGACGGTTTTGTAAAGCGCGTGCTGCGCTAGTTTCACAAATGATAACATATTCAAGTCAGATACGAATGGCGGGTTCGTATCTGACTTTTTTGTGCCGAATTCCCATGTGAAAATTTTTCTATTCTCTTTTCGCATACATCTCAACCCATCATGCAAAGATACGATTTCACAAGACATCTTCCACAGGAATAAAATAATTACAACATTAAAAGTTCTACAGCACGCATACCTGCATATTGGTGGTGGAGAGCTGCGCAGCAGGGTAACCAGGTATATTCATAAAAGAGTGACATATAAAAAAGAGCGGGATTGGTTTCCAGCGTGTGGTGATGTGTCAGAAGGAGGAAACATATGGCAGGACTTTTGGAAGGAAAAACGGGGCTGATTACGGGAGGCGGTTCCGGGATGGGACGCGCGATGGCGCAGATCTTTACGCGCGAAGGAGCGAAGGTTCTGATCTGCGGAAGAACGGAATCAAAGCTGCAGGAGACAAAGCGTCTGGTAGAGGAAGCAGGAGGTGTCTGCGAATATACACAGTGCGATGTGACCGATGAGGACTCTGTTGCGGCAATGGTTGATAAGACCGTTGCAACTTTCGGAAAACTGGACTTTGCAGTGAATAACGCCTCTATCGAGACAGTGGGTATGCCGATCTGGGAAAGAGATAAGGAATCTTTCACTAAGATCATTGAGAATGACCTGTACAGCGTCTTTTACAGCATCAAGCATGAAAGCCGGTATATGGTGAAGCAGGGCTTCGGATCGATTGTCAATATGTCGTCTGGCGCCGGAGACGTGGGCGTCGGCAAC
>CAYYEB010000300.1:0-1891 GCA_964470725.1 uncultured Lachnospiraceae bacterium
TGTGTTCCTTTTATATGGTGTAATTCCGGAACTTGATATCATCACCCGAAGCGTCAGAATTGAAAATAACGGGGAGCGTGAGGTCTGTCTTCTGAAGGCTCTTGCGGCCAACCTGGATTTTCTGACCGGAGACTATGATCTTTTAAGCTTCTATGGGCGCCACGGTATGGAGCGGAATCTGCAGCGGCATCATGTCGATCACGGAGAATTCCGGATCGGAAGCCGCAGAGGCACGTCTTCTCATCAGTATAATCCGCTTCTCATCCTGGCGGATCCGGAGACGACGGAGCGTTCCGGTATGTGCTGGGCCATGGAATTCGTCTACAGCGGCGGCTTCAATGCGTCCGTCGAAAAGGACCAGTACAATCAGACCCGGATGCAGATGGGCCTTGCCGAGCATGATTTTGACTATCCGCTGATGCCGGGAGACATCTTCTATGTGCCTGAAGTGATTCTGAGCGCGAGCACGGAAGGCTTTACGGCGCTTTCCCAGAATTTAAGGGACTGCATTGAGGATCACGTGATCCGCGGACCGTGGAAGGACAGAGTAAGGCCGGTTCTTTTAAACAGCTGGGAGGGCTTTTATTTTAATTTCGACGGGGAGAAGCTTCGCCATCTGGCACGGGAGGCGAAGGACCTCGGCATGGATATGCTGGTCCTTGACGACGGCTGGTTCGGAAAACGTGACGATGACAACAGCGGCCTCGGGGACTGGTTTGTCAATGAAAAAAAACTGGGCGGAACACTGAAGTCACTTGTGGATGACATTCACGGAATGGGACTGAAATTCGGGATCTGGTTTGAGCCGGAAATGGTCAATGAGGACAGCGTACTCTTCCGGAAACATCCGGAATGGGTGCTGATGCCGGAAGGAAGACAGCCGGTCCGGGGAAGAAATCAGCTGGTTCTTGATTTTTCAAGAAAAGCGGTCGTGGATGACATCTATGAGCAGGTTGCGAAGGTCATCCGTCAGGGCGTGGACTATGTGAAATGGGATTACAACCGGAGCATTGCGGATGTGTATTCCCACGCAGCAAGGTATCAGCAGGAATTCCAGAGTCAGGGAACAGTTCTCTATGACTATGTACTCGGGCTGTATTACTTCCTGGAACGGTTAAACCGTGAGTTTCCGGACCTTCTGATCGAAGGGTGCAGCGGCGGAGGCGGAAGATTTGACGCAGGCATGCTCTACTATACGCCGCAGATCTGGTGCAGTGACAATACCGATGCCATCGATCGCTTGAGAATTCAGTATGGAACATCTTTCGGCTATCCGGTCTCCGCGGTGGGATCTCACGTGTCCGCTGTGCCAAATGAGCAGTGCGGACGTGTGACCTCCCTTTCGGTGCGGGGAACGGTGGCAATGTCCGGAACGTTCGGCTACGAACTCGACCCTGCAAAGCTCTCCGATACGGAAAAGCAGGAAATCCGGGAACAGATTCGGAATCGCAATCGTGTCGCGGATCTTATCAATAAGGGAAAATACTTCCGTCTGTCCGATCCCTTCAGGGATCCGGTGGCGGCCTGGGAATTTCTTTCAAGAGACGGCAAAAAGGCAATTGTCAATGCCGTGACGGTGGAGGCACACTTTAACATGCCGATCTCCTATGTCCGCTGCGCCGGACTTGCAGCGGGAGCGCTCTACCGCGAGAGAACAAGCGGCAGGGTATATCCGGCGGACGGACTGATGAGTGTGGGAATTCCGGTGCCGAACGAGATGGGAGAGTATCGGGCGTACACATGGGAATTTGAGAAGCTATGAATTATTGCCGTGCTTGTCGGCAAAACATTCTTTAGCAGCGATTGAAGCTTCAGGGTATTCGGCCGCCGGCTCGGACTCCCTGCAGAAAATCCTTAGCAAGCGCGTGAAATCTCACAAGAAACGTGCCGC
>CAYYEB010000301.1:0-1858 GCA_964470725.1 uncultured Lachnospiraceae bacterium
ACACAAAGACAAGACCGATTGAAAGAGTGGCTCCCGGTGTCATGGCCAGAAAGTCAGTTGATCAGCCGTTAATGACCGGATTAAAAGTCATTGATTCCATGATTCCGATCGGCAAAGGTCAGAGAGAATTAATCATCGGCGACCGTGAAACCGGTAAGACGGCCATTGCGATTGATACGATTATCAATCAGAAGGGTAAGAATGTTCTCTGTATTTATGTTGCGATCGGTCAGAAGGAATCCACTGTCGCAAGACTGGTACAGAAGTTAAGAGAAAATGATGCGATGCAGTATACGGTCGTTGTCAATGCGTCAGCCAGTGCTTCCGCCCCATTACAGTACATCGCTCCTTACGCCGGATGCGCCATGGGTGAAGAATGGATGGAACAGGGCAGGGATGTCCTGATTGTCTATGATGATCTTTCCAAACACGCGGTAGCTTACAGAACAATGTCATTACTGTTAAAAAGACCGCCGGGAAGAGAAGCGTATCCGGGTGATGTCTTCTACCTGCATTCCAGACTTTTAGAGAGAGCCGCGAAGTTATCGGATGAACTGGGTGGCGGATCTCTGACGGCCTTGCCGATCATTGAAACGCAGGCAGGTGATATCTCCGCTTATATTCCGACCAATGTCATTTCCATTACTGACGGTCAGATCTTCTTACAGACAGATCTGTTTGCGTCCGGTGTCAGACCGGCAGTTGATTCCGGATTATCGGTATCCAGAGTCGGATCAAACGCCCAGACAAAGGCCATGAAATCCGTTTCCTCTACTTTGAAACTGGATCTGGCGCAATATCATGAAATGCAGTCTTTTGCACAATTCGGTTCGGATCTGGACGCTTCAACCAAGAAGATTCTGGAACATGGCGAACGGTTAACGGAACTTCTGAAACAGCCGCAGTATCAGCCGATGTCATTAAGTGATCAGGTGCTTTCTCTTTACGCTGCGAAGAACGGTTATCTGGATGAAATACCTGTGAATCAGGTTTCTTCCTTTGAAAAGTCCATGCTCAGATACTTCTCTGAAAATCTGAAAGATATCGTTGATGAGATTGAAACAAAGGAAGTCATCTCCGAGGAACTTTCCGAAAAGATCAGTGATGGAATGCAGAAAGCTCTGGAACAGTTTCAGCTTGTCAAAGGAGTGAACTGATATGGCCGGCCAGTCGCGACAGGCATTAAGAAACCGGATCCGTTCGGTAAATAATACAAAGAAGATCACCAAGGCAATGGAGATGATTGCCAACGCAAAACTGTTCCGTCAGAGAACGAAGATGGAAGCCAACCGGGAATATGCGCAGAGATTAAAAGAAACCGTGGATGAGATTGTTTCCAAAAACAAAGGTGTGGATTCCCAGTATCTGAAACAGAAGGGAACATCAGATCAGAAGATGACGATTGTCTTCTGTTCTGATCTCGGTTTATGCGGCGCTTACAATTCCAATGTCATGAAGATGGCGAGAGAACAGTTAAGAAAAGAAGATCCGGTCTATCTGATCGGCACTTCCCTGTACCATCAGTTTGAAGAAAACGGATTTCATCTGTTGAATAAAGAACCGGTGTCTTCCGATAAACTGACTTTCCTGGAATTGAAGAAAGCTGTGGATACAGGTGTCTCCATGTTCCAGAACGGGGAAGCCGGAACGGTACAGCTTCTTTATACGAAGTTCATCAATACGATGACTTTTGAACCGGATATCAGTGTATTACTTCCATGTACGCTGGATTCTTCGGAAAAGAAGAAATCTTCGGAAGAAGAGAATCATGTGGAGACATTGTTTGAACCGGATCCGGAAACGATTCTGGATGCATTGATTCCGATGATGATTCAGGATGTGGCTTATTCAGACTGGA
>CAYYEB010000302.1:0-1832 GCA_964470725.1 uncultured Lachnospiraceae bacterium
CTTAAATTCCCGGGTGTATTTTATAACTACACCTCATCCTTGTTGATTTTGGGCAAGTGATACTTCGGCTTGACTGTGTCTCCTATCCGTTCGAAATATAGGGGACATTTGATGTCAAACCTGCTGTAGAACTCATTTGCCTGTTTCTGTGGTTCAGTTGTTGTGATCTTCGACCCATGAAGAGTACACTTCTGATTCCGCAGGGTCATAAAGATTTCTTCACGGTTGTCATATACCGTGTTCATCTTGTTCTGAATGTAGACATTTATGGTTGCAGCGATCATTGACAATACCAGATGTCCCCGTAAAGCTTCTTCCGAATGGATCCGTAAGGGCGTCAGGTTGGAAGATCCTTTGCTGACATCGAAATACTGCTCGATAAGCTGCCTGGTGTAATACGCTGGTAGGATATCTTCCGCTTCAAACGCCAGTGTGGAAACTATTATGAAGAGACCAGCTTCTTCAAGCGTTTTATGGAGATTTTCCGCAGCTTTCTTATCTCTGCTGGCCTTGCGTACGGCTTTATGTGATTCATCGCCTGCACGATCGATATCATAGCCAAGATAAGCATATGCTTCATGGCCTTTGCTTCCGATCCTGCAGTTGACTCGTTTGATGTAAACGTAACGGCCTTTATACTCTACCAGATTCTCCTTCGACCGTAGACTCTGTAGATTCTGGGAAACGATGCTCTTGTAAAGGCCATATTTGGGAGAAAGCCGTGTTAAGAAATCTACATTTGCAGAGTAAAGCTCCTCCACATTTTCATTGGTGTAATACCCGGCATCCATGATTACGAAATCTACAGAAACATCACGGATGAAAACTTCATTTAGCGTTCTGGTAATTGTTGACATATCCACGATGTTGCCGGGAGTCTCACGAAACAGGAGTGGAAATCCAGAATCACGCTGCACAATCGTTGTAAGCCTGACCTCCCTGCTGATCTTACCGTTATGATTGCTTACGGCGGTGAGCGGGAAATGGATGTTGTTCGGAAGCCCTGTGCTGTCGGCCAGTACTGCCGGATCAGAGCATTGGCTCATCACCCAGGCAACATGGGCATCGAAGAAAGAAGAAACTTTTTCTTCATCTCCGAGTGACTCCAGGAAGTCTGAAATGCGCTGAGATGTCAGATCCGCTTTGGGATAAAGAACTCTGGCATAGCTTCCGTCATACCATATGTGCGCGTGATCATTGGCACTGCTGCACAGGACATAATATTGAACCATTGCATAAAGTGTATCCTTATTCCTATATGGGATACTCGAGAGTACTTTATCGTAGCCGATCTCGTGGATCAGGGAATCAACGAAGAAAGCGTCACCGAAATCAAGAATCAGCTTCACCTTTTTCCGTTTGTCCCGAGTCGGCATAGAAACATAGGTTTCATCAGCCGGGCCATAGATCCCCGTGTCAGGATCAAAAGTATACAGACCTCTTTCCCTGCTGAAAAAGACATTATGTTCCTTGTCGATGACGCGGCCAAGATAGATGACATCCTTCTTATGAACGGTGCCTTTTTCCCGGACAGATTTCCCCGGAACCTTGGCATAAAGGTGCCCGGAAATAGTCTGGTAACAGAGTTCCATAATCGGTGATTCCTCCAATGTAGTTATAAATTAATTTTCTTATAACTACATTATAGAACATCATCGCTCCATAAGCAATCAATATATGCTAGAAATACCTGATTTTCTTGGATTTTCTGGCATTGTCAAAGTACATGTGGTTATAATTAGCAGGCGTAGTTAAAAATTACACCCGGGAATTCAAGATTATTCTTAAATTTCACTTCGTTCTGAAGTGAAGCGCAAAAAAATGCTTCGTTT
>CAYYEB010000303.1:0-1827 GCA_964470725.1 uncultured Lachnospiraceae bacterium
TTCGTTGAGGATTCGCAGGCAGCTATTTTTATAGTAGATAATCGGCAAAGTGAAAAGATCTCTGCGAAAACACGCTGCGCTTCACTCATCTCGCTGCGAATCATTTGCACGCCTTCCGACCGGCATAGAAGCGTCGCCGGATCTCCAGGCGGCACGATTCTTGCGAGATTTCGTGCGCTTGCTAAGGATTTTCTGCAGAGATCTTTTCACTTTGTCTGTCTTAAAAACGGCTTAACCTTCCGGCAGCTCCGCCGGATACAGCAGTTTTTCGTAGAAGCAGAGCTCCGATGTCATAAGATACGGGAGAATCCACAGTTCCCCGATGCCAAGAGTGAAGAGCATAAGGAAGATCCATGGAAGAAAGGAAAGAAGCAGCAGGCAGAGCTGCTTCTTTTTTCCCTTCATGAGTTTTCTGCTGGATACTAAGGCCTCTCCTCCGCTCATGCCCGGATTGTCGAGGAGAAGAGCAGGCGCCAGAGCAAAGCCGAGCTCCAGATAGAAGGTCAGAAGAACGGCCGCGACACACCAGATGAGGAAGAAGGGCAGTGCGAATGTATTGCCTGCGGTGTAAAGCCCGAAAAGTCCGACTCCGACGAGAATCCCAGCGGCAGGGATGGCCATCTGCACAAGACCGACAATAAGATAGCGGTTGGAGTCGTGACGGAATGCCGTGAGCAGATCACCATAGGAGGGATCTGCCTTGCGGATGCTTTTCAGGAGAAATGCGTCAGCTCCGAAGAAAAAGAGCCGGAGGATCAGATAGAGGATGAACTCCACACCGATTCCCGCAATAAGATTCCAGGTGCGATTGACCTTTTGAGATGCAAAAGGGATCATGAGTGCAGTTGCAAGAAGCGTCAGGGTGACGAGAATGAGCGCAACCATAACAGGCCCGGTCCATCCGCGGTTCAATATGATTCTTGCATTTTTCTTGATGTTTTTATTGTCGGATGTTTTCATATAATATCTCTTTCTGAGGGATTGTCTGCGGAAGGCAGTTCGCTGCTGCCGCTGTTCCCGGATGCGCTGCTGCTTTCCGAAGTGCCAGACTTATTGACAGAAGATCTGTCCGAGGATGCACCGCCGGCTGCGGAACGATCAGAGTCCGCATTTTCGGATACACTATCGGAACCGCTTTGTGCATCGCTGGCGGAGCGGTTGTCATTTTCAATCGTCGGATCAAACGGGGAGTTCTCATTGTCCCCATCCGATTGAAGCGAGGATGGATCGATGCCGAATTTTTTTGCAAGATCATTGATCAGATCATTTTCAAGATTGGAAACCGCGGCAGGATTATTCGGATTCACCTCGGAAATCCTCTTTGCGTATTTTTTGACCAGTCCGCTGGAAATAAGAACCGCAAGACTTGTGATCAGAATAAGAGCGGAGATTCCAATGCTGACAGCGGCCATGCGGACACCGGCCTTTGCCTGACGGCTCATACGCTTTGTTCTTGAAAGAAGAGCGAAAAGAATCGCGAATGCACCGAAAAAGATCGCCGCATTAAAGAAGAGTCCCAGCAGTGATAAAATTCCGCAGACCAGGGCTGCCCGCGACATGCCGTTCGGCGCATCCTGAACCGGAGGCTCAGAAACCGGTTCGGGAAGATATTGGTTGTTATTGTAATCAGGGTTTTCGTAATCCATGTGTATGTACCTCGGCTGACGGACCTCAAATCATGGCCTGCATAACAAGGGTGAATAGTAACCCGCTTATGAAAAATAAAATGTACAGCGTATTATACCACAATAATCGCCGGCTTTTTATGGTATGATATATATAATTAGAGAGGCGCTTCAGATTTGGTTACTGTTCACTCCCTATACT
>CAYYEB010000304.1:0-1811 GCA_964470725.1 uncultured Lachnospiraceae bacterium
GTGTAGCGCGACAATTTTTTTGCGAAACTCGGACAGAATTTTTGAGAAAAAATAGCCCGGTTCTAAGAAGTAAATCCGAAACCCGCTCACTTGCATCGACGGCCCCCAAAATGGAGGGAGCCGCCCATGTAAAGGGGCGGGTTTTAGCTAAAGGAGGAGCGGCCTTTGCCGCCCCTCCTTTAGCTTTTTGCCCCTGGGGTAGTAGTTACCCCTCCGTAGCCTCTCCGGCGTCCTCTGCGGCCTCCTGGGCCGCTACAGGCTCGGTATATTCAGACCAGCCATAGACACCGGGCTCCCAGACGTTGGAGTCCACGTCGGAGACCCACTTCTTTTCGTTGTGAGTCACCTTGTCGCCATTTGCATAGGCGTCATGTGCTCCGAGCGGCTGCACCCACTCAGGGAACTCCTCGAGAGGGTTTCCGATGCGCGTCCACATGGAGGGTGTATCGGAAGGCTTGGTATTCTGTCCCGCGTTGGTGACGTCGTGGATGGAGCGGTAGAGCTGCCCTTCGTCCTGGACGATACTGCCCGCGCTGCCTCTCCAATTCTCGTCCCACTCGACAAACAGGTCGGGGTACTCGTTGATCGTCACCTCATCGAGCTGCTGCTCCTGGGCCATCTTGACGAACATGATCTCGGCGACGGCCTGGGCGGAGCTGCTGCGCCGCTCCTTCTGGTTGAGCTCCTTGATGGAGGTCTTCGGGGTTAAATACTGCATTTCGCTCATTCGTAAGCACCTCCAAATCCAGAGATAGAAACTTCGCCTTCGTAGCCCTCATTCTTGACGATCGTGAAGCGCACATTCACGCCCCACTTGTCCGCCGTCTTGGTCTCGTTGGTGAAGTTAAAGACTCGGTTGAGCTGCACCATCGCCGTGATGTCTTCCCATGTGGGAACGGCGTCAAATGCGTTGTTGCAAGCCTCCACCTTTGCGACTGCGCCCTCGATCTTCCATGTCGGGGTGATGAGGATTTTGGTCGCCCGGGCGTCCGTCTCCTCCGGGGCCGAGAACTGGAAGGCGATCGTGTTCTCCGCCTTGGAGAAATTCCAGACGCGGACAGAGGTCGCGAAGTTGCCGTCCACGGCCTCGACGCGGAGCTGGTGCGTTCCGTTGGTCAGCGTGAGCCACTTTTCACGGGTGAGCTCAATCGTGGCCTCTTCTCCGAGCGTCGCTTGGTAGCTTCTGATCTCATCGTCATCCACGAACTCAGTGACGACCACATTGTCGCCCTCAACGTCCGTGATGGTGTAGTTTTCCGCGAAGCTGCCGGTCTTGAGACCGAGGTCTGTGTCGGTGCCAGAGATCGCCGGGGCGGAGTTGGTTCTCTTGAAGGTGAGGCGTCTGTACGCCGTTCCGCCCTTACCGTCCGTGACGGTGATCGTGATGGTATTGACAGAATTGAGGCTCAAGGAGTAGAGCTTCTCGCCCGTGACGGTTACATTCAGAGCCTCTCCTCTGGGGGCGTTGTTGATGGTTCTGAGCGTCTCGTCGTTGAGGGCCTCCACGACCGTCAGGGTGTCTCCGTCCGCGTCATCGACCGTGTACTGATAGGTGAAGCCGAGGTTCTTATCCCCGAGGTTGGTGTCGGTGCCGGAGATCGTCGGGGCTGCGTTCGTTCTGGTGAACGTCCACGTCCGGGTCGCCGTTCCGCCCTGCCCATCGGTGACGACCACCTTGACCGTGTGCGAGCCGAGGCTCAATTCATCGACCGGGACGGTGATCGTATTTACAGAATTTCGCGTCGGGGCAAACGACTTCGTCGTTTGCCCATCGAGCGACTCCGTCGCCGTCAAGACGTCGCCGGAGTCGG
>CAYYEB010000305.1:0-1788 GCA_964470725.1 uncultured Lachnospiraceae bacterium
GCTCTTACCTTTTCTGCTGACATATGTATTCCTCGCTTTCTTGAGGAATCATACAGCATTTACGAGCGATTCACAAGAACTGCATCGTGATTCTTCCGCTGCCTTTCTCTTCGTGCCTTCTCTTCAAGATAGGCTTCATGCTCTGTTTTTGACATGCATACCGGGCCGATCGGCGTGTTGTAAATCTCTCTGTCGCTCAGCTCCGGAGGCACTTCCCGTTCCTGCGCATTACATAAATTTTTCTCTTTTTCTTCCATTATTTTCTCCCTGTCATCAAAAAGCCATCCGGAATGTCATACTTTTTTGCATCTGTCTTCCTCAGCTGGCTCCTGGGCTTCCTGGACCTTTTTTCTCAGCATGTTCATGACACGTTTCTTATCCGTGATCCACTTCGGCGAGATCAGCAGCTTTCGCGGTCCGTCCCCGGTCATCCGGTGAACCACCGTCTCCTTCGGCAGAAGCTTCAGGCAATCCACAACCAGATCACAGTATTCTTCCATGGACATCTGAGGAAAAGGATTCTCTTTATATTCCTCTGCCATCTGCGATCCTTCCAGGATATTCAGCATCTGCAGTTTTATGCCATCAAGCGGAGGAGTCAGATTTGCCAGATACTGCACCGTTTCCAGCATTTCTTCCCTTGTCTCTCCCGGAAGTCCCAAAATGACATGTACGATAACCGTCAAACCTGCTTTTTTTAATCTGCCATAGCAGTCTGTGAAAACCGACGTCGGATATCCGCGGTGAATTATCCGGGCCGTTCTATCGTGAATTGTCTGCAGGCCAAGCTCTACCCAGACAGGCTTCAGCTCATTGAGCTCTTCCAGCATCTTAATCTTGTCATCTTCCAGACAATCCGGTCGTGTTCCGACAGATAACGCCACAATATCCGGTCTTTCCAGCACCTTTTGATACAGGTGATTCAGCCGTTTTGTATCTCCATAGGTATTCGTATACGATTGAAAATACGCAATATACTTTCTTTCCTCCGGCGGCAGTCCCTTGGGAAACTTACGAGCGATTCGCTCCTTTGCTGCCTCTATCTCCTGTGCGACCTGCTCTTCCCCTCTAAAAGGGCTGGCAAACTCTCCGGATCCTCCAGCTGTACAAAATGTACATCCTCCCGTTCCGATGGTGCCGTCCCGGTTCGGACAGGTGCATCCGGAGGACAATGCGATCTTATATACCTTCTGTCCGAATTTTGATTTCAGATAATCAGAAAGTGTTAAAACTGTCATCCCTTTTCCTTTCTCACATTTCCTTCGAAGCAAGTGCACAGGCAGTAATTCTGCCAAAAAGGAGCCGGATATCAGCCGGAAAAAATCTCCCTTGTAAAAAAAGGCACAGAGCTTCCTGCCCTGTGCCTTTCCATAGATACAGCAGACTCCTCATCTGCTCTTTATTTTATCATATTTTTATGACAGTTTATTATATTCCTCATCGGTCACCGGCTCCAGCCACTCATTTGACACATTCTCACCCGGTACACCAAACGCAATGTGGGAGAACCAGCAGTCCTTCTTTGCGCCGTGCCAATGCTTCACGCCCTCCGGAATCTCTACAACGTCTCCCGGCTTCAGGCTCTGTGCCGGCTTGCCTTCCTCCTGGTACCATCCTTCACCGTCTACGCAGATCAGGATCTGGCCGCCTCCCTTTGTTGCATGATGAATATGCCAGTTATTTCTGCAGCCAGGTTCAAAGGTCACATTGGAAATAGCAATCGGATCACCCGGTTTCGAAAGCACATTCAGATAAGACTGCCCGATAAAATACTTTGCATAGGCATCA
>CAYYEB010000306.1:0-1780 GCA_964470725.1 uncultured Lachnospiraceae bacterium
ATAAGTTTACCATAAAAGCCGGTTCCATGGTATAAAATGTGTAAATGATACTTAGGAATTGAGAAAAAAAGTGCAGCATTGATGCTCAGCATCAACACTGCACTTCTCTGTGACTCCTCGGAATATATTTCTTTTCAAAAAGTTTATGATCAGACTCTCTTCAGTACAACTGCACTCTGTCCGCCAAGCTGAAGCGCATTGCTGCTCTCATCCGCTTCTGCCGAGCCAACAAGGAACAGCGACTCGAAGTCACCAGATACGGTTCCTTCCGGAAGACTTACGTTTTTGTCAGCACTTGCCGTGTTGATTCCAACCAGTACGCTTCCGCGGCGATATACGATGACGGATCCCTCTGCATACAGAACTTCAAGGTTCGGTTCCGCCTTCAGGTCATCTTCTCTGCCGCGCAGGTTCAAAAGTTCCTTCACGGTAGAATACAGGGAGGAAGGATCTTTTGCTTCTTCTTCCACGTTTGGAGCATCCTCGGACGGATCCACCGGAAGATAGAGCTTGGAAGCGTCTGCATCGGAGAATCCAAGATTCTTTCCCTTGCTCCACTGCATCGGTGTTCTGGATCCTGTGCGGAAGTATCCTCCCTCTTTCGTCGGAATGTTCAGGTACTGCATACCGATTTCATCACCATAGTACAGGAACGGAACCCCCGGCATTGTGAAGAGGAACGTGTAGAACAACTTCAGTTCATCATCCGAAAGGGTGTATTTTGCACGAACTGTATCATGGTTGCAGCTGATCATGCTGATGTAGCCACCCTGTTTTGTGTACTGATACATATCAAGGTACGGCTTTAAGAATTTCTGAATGTCTCCGCCTGCGTCTTTTTTGAAGAAGCTGTGATCTTCCATTTCCGGAGCCGGCTTTCCGTCACCGTTGAATCCTGTGCCTCCCATGACCTTATAGTAGCCGTTGTTGTGATTGCCGTAGTCACGAAGGAGTGTACTGTAGCCGCTGCCCGGTTCATTCAGAAGAAAATCCATGAAGAACCCTGCCGGAATGGAAATCTTCGGATCGCTCCATTCGGAAATCAGGGCGCAGTCCGGATATTCCTCATCGAACATCTTCCGGATATTCTTCCAGAATGCGGATGTTCCTGTCTTCTTCTCGTCATCATTTTTCACCAGAGAAGCCGCCATGTCCACACGGAATCCATCGCAGCCGTGGTCCATCCAAAATCTCATGACGTCCTTCATAGCCTCACGTGTTGCCACAGCCGCCGGATCATCGATGCCTTTCTGCCACGGTTCCGTTGGTTTCAGGAAGCCGTAGTTCAGAGCCGGCTGGCATTTGAAGAAGTTTACGACGTAGGATGCGGAGCGCTCGCTTTCGCCTGCGATAAAGTTATAGTCGGAGCTGTGCATACCCTCAAAGCAGAAGTCCGTCCAGATATAGCGGTCGGAGTATTCATTTTTCTCCTGCTTCTGACTCTTGCGGAACCACTCATGTTCTTCGGATGTGTGACCAGGCACCAGATCAAGGAAGACGTGCATGTTTCTCTTATGCGCCTCATCGAAGAGGTGAAACAGATCGTCGTTGGTTCCATAACGCGGAGCAACCTTCTTATAGTCCCGCACGTCATAGCCCGCATCCCTGAACGGAGAATCGAAGCACGGGTTCAACCACAGAGCATTGCAGCCAAGATCCTTGATATAGTCCAGCTTTTCCGTAATTCCGTTGATGTCTCCGATACCGTCTCCGTTGGTATCCCTAAAAGACTGTGGATAAATTTCATAAAATACTGCATCATTGAGCCACTTTGGCATAG
>CAYYEB010000307.1:0-1776 GCA_964470725.1 uncultured Lachnospiraceae bacterium
AGCACTTGACTTTTAATCAAGTTGTCCGGGGTTCGAATCCCCGATGTCTCATTGATTGAAAGAAGCGTAAGCTTCTTTTTTTTTGCTTTTTTCTGAGGTTCAATCCTATTCCTATCTTTGATCAAGGCTGTCATGTCGGCAGGTCAAGTCCATCCATTCGGATTGGCACGTGTGCATATAAGACATTATCATCGAAAGATTACTCCGATAATTGAAAAAACGGATTTTTAATCAAATTATAAATCTTCGATTGATTTATTGTGGTTTACATTACTATATGTTATTATAGAATCACAAAATATTTAATCGGAGGTTAAGTCATGCAAAACGCTAGATCGATCACCTTTTTCTCAGAGATGCGAGAAGTGACGGTGAACATTCGCACCATCCTTTATATTAAGGTAAACAAAGGCATTTCCTATGTTCACCTCATTTCGGGCAAGGTGTTGCCTTCGCGCACGACCATTATGGAATTTGAGCAGCTTCTTGGCGAAGACTTCATCAAAATTCGCCGTGGCAGTCTGGTTTCGGCATACGCTATCCACAGCATTACCGATACGGTCAATCTCATTAACGGCGAATCGCTGAAATACGCCGATCGCGTCCTTGTTGAATTTACGGAGCACTATCGGGCACGTCAGCGTGCCATCATCGATGGTTTTAGCGCGCAGGATCCCCTGCATACCATGAAAGAATACGCCGAGCATTACCGTTCTTTCGACGATATGCCTTTTGCTTTTACCGACATTGAAATGATCTTTGAAGAGAGCAATATGGCTGTTGACTGGGTGTTCCGTTACGGCAACGCTGCGCTTGCAGAGTTGGAGGGTGTGCCACTGGAAAAGCTTGTTGGCAACACCTTTGCCACGATCTTTCCAAATATGGATCAAAAATGGCTGCGCACCTATGAGCGTGTAGTTCTTTTTGAGGAAATGCTGAACATTGTCGATTACAGCCCCGAGATCGATGCCAATTTGAATATCATCTGCTTCCCGACCTTTAAGGGACACTGTGGCTGTCTTTTGTTTGATGTGTCAAAGCTGAAATCCTTCCGCCGTACTACGGCGACCGATAACGCCATTGCCGCCTATATTGCAGGGCTGCTTGGCTGAGTTCACAGAGAATTTGAAAGAAATTTTTGTGGAAATCAGAGATGTGATTTTTAGTTCATCAAATTCTTTGGCAAGGATAGGCTGAATAAAATCTAAAAAGCCTTGTTTTTCAATAAGTTCATCAAATCCTTGACAATGAACAGGTGAAATTTATGATATGTGCAGATTTAGACGAAATCTATTGAATGGATAAGATGAATGTGGTATAATGTGCAAGAAAATTTTTAGAGGGCGAAAGCATCTATAAAAAGTTCAAAAAAAATTACAGAAAAGGAGTTGCAAAAATGATGAGCAGGGAGTACCATTTCGAAGCGAGCAAGAAGTCTGCTCTTTTGACTCTGAAATTAAAGATTCTGTTTACAGCCATCTGAAAAGCACTTGGAAAGAGGGTTCTCTTTTCTGTTGCTTTTTGGGTGGCTTTTGCGCTTTTAATGCTTACCGCTTATAAAAACGGAGGGAAATCATATGGTACATAACATAAGATTAAAAAAGAGAATATGGAGCTTGCTCCTGTGCCTGTGTATGGTACTGTCATGCCTGCCGGTATCTGTATTTGCTGAGAACGGCACAACGACGGTCGATGAGGCTAAGTGGGGCACGGATAAAGACAACCTGACCGGCTCCGGCACACTGGAAGAGGCTGTTGCGGCAGCGGCAGAGACCG
>CAYYEB010000308.1:0-1776 GCA_964470725.1 uncultured Lachnospiraceae bacterium
GTTGCTGCAAAGTCTCCGCAGAAGCGCGGCGTCTGCACAGCAGTTAAGACAGCTACACCGAAGAAGCCGAATTCAGCTCTTCGTAAGATCGCCAGAGTCAGACTTTCCAATGGCGTTGAAGTCACTTCCTATATCCCGGGCGAAGGACATAACCTTCAGGAGCATAGCGTTGTTATGATCCGTGGCGGCCGTGTCAAGGACCTTCCGGGTACCAGATATCATATCATCCGCGGTACTCTTGATACTGCAGGTGTCGCTAACCGTCGTCAGGGCCGGTCAAAATACGGCGCTAAGAGACCGAAGAAGTAAAACTTCGTAATGGAGTCGGAAGCGTACGGCGCTAAGAAAACGAAGAAATAATTTCATAATTTTATTTTTCGATCTACGACATAACAAGATACATAATCTGATTTTTATAAGACAGTATCACAATCTTATCGTATTAAATTTGTACGGTGTTCTTTGAATCCTTCCGGCTGTGGGATTGATAGAAAAACGTCCGTGCGAACACATAGAAATAGGCTTATGTGAGTACCTGTGATGAAATCGTTAATGATTTAGGAGGGAAGTAACGTGCCACGTAAAGGACATACTCAGAAAAGAGAGGTCTTAGCAGATCCGATTTACAATTCTAAGATCGTCACAAAGCTGATCAATCAGGTCATGCTTGACGGCAAGAGGGGCGTAGCTCAGAAGATTGTTTACGGCGCATTTGCTCAGGTCGAGGAAAAAACAGGAAAGCCGGCTGTTGAGGCTTTTGAAGAAGCAATGAACAACATCATGCCGGTTCTGGAAGTAAAGGCAAGACGTATCGGCGGTGCTACATATCAGGTACCGATCGAAGTCAGACCGGACAGAAGACAGGCACTTGGTCTTCGCTGGCTGACAGCTTTCTCCCGTAAGAGAGGAGAAAAGAGAATGGAAGATCGTCTCGCAAATGAGATTATGGATGCAATGAACAACACCGGCGCATCTGTAAAACGTAAGGAAGAAATGCACAGAATGGCAGAAGCCAACAAGGCATTCAGCCATTACAGATTCTGATAGAAAGGAGATTCAATGGCAGTCCCTGAAAGAGAATATCCGCTGGAGAGAACCAGAAATATTGGTATCATGGCGCATATCGATGCGGGCAAAACAACACTGACAGAGCGTATCCTGTACTATACAGGTGTCAACTACAAGATTGGTGAGACACATGATGGTACAGCGACAATGGACTGGATGGAAGAAGAGCAGGAGCGTGGTATCACAATCACATCCGCCGCAACCACCTGCCACTGGACTCTTGAAGAGAAGACAAAACCGAAGCCGGGTGCTCTGGAGCACAGAATCAACATCATTGATACACCAGGCCACGTAGACTTCACAGTAGAAGTTGAGCGTTCCCTTCGTGTCCTCGATGGTGCAGTCGGTGTCTTCGCCGCAAAGGGTGGTGTAGAACCGCAGTCCGAAAATGTCTGGAGACAGGCAGATAAGTACAATGTTCCGCGTATGGCATTTGTCAATAAGATGGATGTTGTAGGTGCGGATTTCTACGGATGCGTAGAACAGATCAAGACCCGTCTTGGCAAGAACCCGGTAGCGATTCAGCTCCCGATCGGAGCAGAGGATACCTTCAAGGGTATCATCGATCTGATGGAGATGGATGCCTACATCTATAATGATGAAAAGGGTGTTGACATCACTGTAGAAGATATTCCGGAAGATATGAAGGATCAGGCAGAAGAATGGCATACCAAGATGGTAGAGCAGCTCTGCGATCTGGATGAAGAT
>CAYYEB010000309.1:0-1759 GCA_964470725.1 uncultured Lachnospiraceae bacterium
TCATGTTCCACATAATATTTCGGACAATCTTTTCCGGTCACATCATAATGACGGATGACGTTGTCCGGCGAAACATGAAATGCCTTGCAGAGCCAGGCCGCAAGCTGTACCACTGTCTCATATGTCTTATCATTGAATTTTCCGCTTGCGTCCGGATGGCAGCACTCAATAGACAATGTGTCATGGTTGCGCGGACTGTTGGCGTATGCCATTTCCGAACTCGGAATGCACTGAATGACTTCCCCGTCCAATCCTACAATAAAATGGCTGGACGCTTTTGTTCCCTTACCGTCTTTCAGATTTTCAAAATAATCTCGATTATTCTGTGCCGTTGCCCCGGGATTTGCCGTATAGTGAATGACAATAGCATTGATTTCCTTCAGCGGAATCTGAGGGCGTGAATATTTATTCGGTGTAAGCAGCTCCGCATCGATTTTCGGGCAGCCCTTCCAATAGTCCGGATCTTCCTGCCGTTCCTTTGATAAGGAATCCCCGGCGGATGAAGTGCCCTTTTCACTTCGAAGCATCGAAGTCTGCACAATGAAAAAAGCAGCCAGTATTCCCACCGCCAAAACAATCACCGCAGCTATTATCTTCTTTTTATTTTTCCGACTCTTTCTTTTTTTCATTTTGCGAAGGATGATTCATGCTCTCTCCTATTATAAAGATTCGACTTCATCACAAACAGCATACCATTTTTTCCGTCTGTTTTCAGCTGATCTCCCGTAAAAATCGAGCTGCCGCATATTTCTTACGGCTCATTTTCATGCAATGCAGATAATAGCCTCAGTCCTGTCATTTTTTGGGGTGTCCGCACAGTAACTGAGAATATTCCGCTTTTACCAAACGGTTCAGGTTCAAATGTGGTAAAATTCAGATCAGACAAAGTGTAAGGAGATTTTCAATATGAAAGAACTTGGTTATTATAATGGGAAATACGGGCCGCTTGAGGAAATGACAGTTCCGATGAATGACCGCGCATCCTGGTTCGGAGATGGGGTCTATGATGCCGGACCCTGCAGAAATTATAAAATATTTGCACTGGAGGAACATATTGACCGCTTCTTTCGCAGTGCGGCCGCATTGCAGATTCAAATGCCTGTCACAAAGGCAGAACTGAAAGAGCTTCTTTATAAACTTGTGCGGAAGATGGATACCGGCAATCTCTTCGTCTATTATCAGGTGACCCGGGGCACAGGTATCCGTCAGCATGTTTTTACGGAAGGTCCCGGAAATTTATGGATCACCCTGACTCCTGCCGAGATTTCAGACGGAACAAAACCGATCCGGCTGATCACCGTAAAAGATACCCGTTTTCTCCATTGCAATATCAAAACCCTGAATCTCATTCCTTCCGTCATGGCTTCCGAACAGGCTAAAGAAGCCGGCTGTGATGAAGCCGTCTTCTATCGTCCGGAGGATACCGTCACGGAATGTGCCCACAGTAATATCAGTATTCTGAAGAACGGAACCCTGATCACTCATCCGGCCGACAATCTGATTCTTTCCGGAATCGCAAGAGCACATCTCATCCGCACCTGTCTGCGGCTCGGTATTCCTGTAAAAGAAGTGCCTTTTTCCATTCGGGAAATGCATTCAGCCGATGAGGTTATCGTCACCAGTTCTTCAAATTTGTGCCTGCACGCAGATGAAATCGATGACTGGCCTGTCGGAGGGAAGGATCCGGAACGTCTCGAAAGAATCCGCCAAAGTCTTCTCAGTGAATTTTACGCAGCTACCAAGGCTGACAAATAATTTT
>CAYYEB010000310.1:0-1739 GCA_964470725.1 uncultured Lachnospiraceae bacterium
CACCAGGTCTTTCTCAAGTACATAGGTATATTCAATCTTCCTGGCTGAACGGACATCTGTACCAAGATAAAAACGATACGCTCCCTTTTCCAGAACAAATGCAGACTTTTCAATCTTTCCGAGATCGTCGAAGCTTGCCATATCACGGATGGCAAACCGAAGTGAAACAACCTGGCTTTCACCCGGCTTTAAAAGCCTTGTCTTTTGATAAGCCGCAAGTTCCCTGGCCGGTTTTCCGAGCAGGCCCTGCGGTGCACCGTAATAAAGTTCTACCACTTCCTTTCCCGGAAAACGTCCTACGTTTGTCACCCGGACACGAACAGAAATCTCTCCGGGAAGTCCCGATCCGCTTTGATCTTCTTCGATTGAGCCTTCGACATCTGTCAATTGAAAATCCGTATAGGACAGTCCGTATCCGAAAGGATAGACTACTTCCTTTTTCGCTCCCGGAATTGTTTCAAAATAACGATATCCGACATAAATATCCTCTGTGTAATTCACATACTGATCGGATTCATGAAAGCCTTCCGTGCTTGGATAATCTTCCAGGCGTTTGGCAAAGGTATCCGCCAATTTACCCGATGGATTGCCAAGGCCGAGCAGAAGCTCCGCTTCCGCCGCTCCGCCTTCAAGGCCTCCCTGAAAACCCAGAAGCGCCGCCTGAATCTTTTCATTTTCCCGGATCCATTCCGTTGCGACCATGCCTCCCACGTTCAGGACTACGACCACCTCATCGAAATATTTTGTGACCGTTTCAATCATTTTCTCTTCAGAAGGAGTCAGATAAAAATCGCTTTTTTCAAAAAGCGAGTCCCGCAGTGCTTCATGCTTCTGATCCATCGGGCTTTTGGCCTTTTCATGAGGACCGCCGAATTCCGATTTCCGGTCCCAGCCTTCACCTGAAAAACGGCTGATCGAAATAATGGCCGTATCAGCAAGAAAAGACGCGGCAGATGCCATCTCCTCCGGAAGCTCCGGTTCCGGAATCATTCCGGGCTCTCCACCACCGGCATACTGCTCTTCCACATACTTCCGGTAAAAATCAATGGTGACTGGAACGACATGGATAAGATCCTTGTGCTCCATCAGTCCATCATACAGATTTTTCACATAGGGAACCGTCACATCTGCGGAACCGCCGCCGCCCTTTACATAGTCAAATGTTCCCTTGCCGAAAAGAGCAACTTTTTTTCCGGCCCGAAGCGGAAGTACCTGTTTTTCATTTTTCAGAAGCACCATGCCTTCCTTGGCTGCCTCCTTGGACAGCTGTATATGTTCTCTGTCTGCTGTAACTCTTTTCCCTTCATAAAGCGGAAGATTCGGAGTATACCATGATCTTGCCCATTTATTCATGTAAAAGTTTTCTCCTTGTTTTTTATTTCGGCAAATTTCAAATCCTCTTTATGCCGCTATATCTGTATCGTCCTCCACGCGGATTCTGAGGATCAGTCAAACTTTTCCGCTGCCTTCTTCAGGTTTTCGATGATTGGAAGATGCTGCGGACAGACACTCTCGCACTGACCGCACTGAATGCAGTCGGACGCCTTGCCGTCTCCTTCTCCGCTAATCGCATCCTGGTACGTCCACTTTGCTCCCTTCTCATCCTTGAAGATCATGATCCGGTTAACAGCCTTGAAAATGTCCGGAATATCAATCTGCATCGGACATCCGGGCGTACAGTAATGACAGGCGGTACATTTGATGGAATCAATCTTCTGAAATTCTTCTCTTGCTTTTTT
>CAYYEB010000311.1:0-1738 GCA_964470725.1 uncultured Lachnospiraceae bacterium
GAAAAAATCAAACTTAAAAAAGGGAACCTATTTACAGATTTATGAATCCTTTTATGACCCTTCAAGGAAGCAGACCGCACATAAATCTTACAAAGCTTTAGGATATGTTGACGATTTAATTCAGCAGGGGATTGAGGATCCTATTGCCTTCTATAAAGAAGAGGTAGCAAAACTTAATGCTGAACGCAGGGAGAAAAAAGAAAAGGATAAGGTCCGCCAGATTTCTGAAGAAACTCCTGAAAAATCTGCCGGATACTTTCCATTGAAGAGTATCAATGACTCTCTTGGTGTGAAAAAATACCTGGACTTCCTACAACTCCCATATAACTTCGGATTTAATATCTATGAAATGCTGTCTGCTCTGATCTATGCAAGAGCTGTGCAGCCATGCTCAAAATATAAGACATATACAGATGTTCTTCCTAAGCTTCTTGAAAAATGCACTTTTTCACTCAATCAGCTCTATTCCGGATTGGAGTTTATGGGGTCCGAATACGAGAAAATCATTGAAATTTATAATCACCAGGTAAATGAATTTTATCATTTTGATACTTCGCATACCTACTTCGATTGCACGAACTTTTACTTTGAAATTGACCGGGAAGATGATTTCCGCAGGAAAGGACCTTCTAAAGAAAACCGTCGGGATCCGATTGTAGGACTGGGCCTTCTTCTTGATGCCAACCGTATTCCGATCGGAATGAAACTCTATCCGGGAAATGAAAGTGAAAGGCCGGTTATTCGAAATGTATTGCAGGATTTGAAGCAGCGCGGAAACATTTCCGGCCGGACAATCCGCGTCGCTGATAAAGGTCTGAATTGCGCAGAAAATATCTTTCATGCTGTAAAAAACGGAGACGGCTATATTTTCTCCAAGTCGGTCCTGCAACTTCCGGACAAAGAAAAAGTATGGGTTCTGCTCCCCAATGATTATACCGAAGTAAAGGATAAGAACGGAAATCTCCGATATAAAATCAAGGAATGCATTGACGATTTCCCCTATCAGTTCATTGATGAAAACGGAAAAATCAAAAAGTTCCGCCTTACAGAAAAAAGAATCGTTACTTATAATCCTCATCTAGCAAAAAAGAAAAAGCTCGAAATTGATCGTGAAGTTGAAAAAGCACGCAGCTTAAAGGCCAGTCAGGCAAAACGTTCTGAGTATGGAGACAGTGCCAAATACGTAACCTTTTCTGCCGCCGACAAAAAAGGTGAAACAACTGACGGGAAAGTCATGGTCGCAATAAATGAGGAAAAAATCGAGCACGACAAAAAATTGGCCGGGTATAACATGATCGTAACGTCAGAAATCCATATGGAGAAAAATGCCATTTATGACGCATACCACAACCTCTGGAGAATAGAGGAGTCCTTCCGGGTCATGAAATCACAGCTGGATGCCCGTCCGGTATATCTACAGAAAAAAGAGACAATTACTGGACACTTCCTGATCTGCTACTTAACTGTACTTTTGATCCGTTTGTTACAATTTAAGATACTCAAAGGAGAGTTCAGTTCTGAAACACTTTGCGATTTTTTTAGAGAATTCAGGGTAATTCAGATATCAGAGCAAAAATATATCAATGTCAGTAAAAGAACAGATTTTATTGATTCACTTGCCGGGGAGACCGGTTTGCCGCTGACCTCATTTTTCTTGAACAAAGGACAACTTAGCCGATTGATGAAGTATCGTTTTAAATAGAATAAAAATGTGATAATTCCGCTTTCTGGTTAATTA
>CAYYEB010000312.1:0-1738 GCA_964470725.1 uncultured Lachnospiraceae bacterium
AATTCATCTCACCACCTATAGAGGTGGGAGACTTCTTGCTCGCGGCTTGTTAAAAAGATTTACTTGCAGAAAAACCGCAGATCATCCGGCGTCGTGATCTTGATATTTTCATAGGACCCTTCCACAAGCTTTACCCGCGCAATCCCCGACGATTCCACGATCATGGCATCATCCGTGACACCCTCCATTCCGCGCTTCTGCATGATCTCATTGGCACGGCGGATGATGGAATAGGAGAAAGCCTGCGGTGTCTGAATGATCCAGGTATGACTGCGATCCGGAGTGGATGATGCGAATCCGTCGTCATCGCAGATCTTGATCGTATCCTTGGAAGGCATACCGACGGCACAGGCCCCGTACCTGCGCATGGCCTCATCCGTCCGCTTCAGAATGTCTTCCGTGACGAAGGGCCTGGCACCGTCATGGATCATCACATAATCGGAATGCTCACACCGAAGAAGCGCGTTCCAGACGGAATTCCAGCGCTCCCTGCCTCCTTCAATCACATCTTTGACCTTTGAAATATTCCATTTTTTTACAATTTCTTCCCGACAGTAAGTCAGATAGTCCCTGGACGTGACAAGCAGGATCTCATCAATTTCGGGACTTTCCGAGAAAACGCGCAGGGAACGGACAATGAGAGGGATTCCGTCAATTTCAAGAAATTGTTTCGGAATCTCACTGCCCATGCGCTTTCCACGGCCTGCGGCCAGAATAATGGCGGTCGTCATCAGCGCTCTCCCAGTTTGAGGCCCGGATTGGCATTGAGATCCCAGCCGCTGCGGGTGCCGCGCTCATATTCATGATAAGCGGCAACCCCGATCATCGCTGCATTGTCCGTGCAGAAAATCGGTGACGGCATATACAAAGAGAAGCCGTTTTTATCGCACATCTTCTTCATACTTGCGCGCAGCGCACTGTTGGCGGAAACGCCTCCGGCCATGGCGATTTCTTTGATACCGTATGCCTTTGCCGCGGCTTCAGTGTGTTCGCATAACACATCGACCACGGCTTTTTCAAAACTTGCCGCCAGGTCCGCCTTGTTGAAATCCTCATGCATCATATTGGCATGATTGATATAATTGAGGACCGCACTTTTCAGCCCTGAAAAACTGAAATCATAGGGAGATCCGTGCACATGAGCCTTCGGAAAAGTGACCGCATCGGGATTGCCCTCTTTTGCAAGAGCGTCGATCTTTGGACCTCCGGGATAACCGAGCCCGATGGCTCGTGCAACCTTATCAAAGGCTTCGCCTGCCGCATCATCCACAGTTCTTCCGAGAATCTCAAATTCCGCCCAGTCCTTCACAATCATCAGATGCGTGTGACCGCCTGAGACAACAAGGCCCAGATAGGGGGGCTTAAGCTCCGGATGCTCGATATAATTTGCGGAAATGTGTCCCTCGATATGATTGACCCCGATGAGCGGCTTGTGCTTCGCCCAGGCGATTGCCTTGGCCTCGGCAACTCCCACGAGCAGTGCTCCGACAAGTCCGGGACCATAGGTCACCGCAATGGCATCCATATCATCGAGTGTCATATGGGCCTCTTCCAGTGCGGCACGGATCACATAATTCATCTTTTCAATATGCTTCCGGGAAGCCAGCTCCGGCACGACACCGCCGTAAACCGTGTGAAACTTAATCTGCGTATAAATCTCATTGGAAAGCACTTCATGCCCGTTTCGGATTACGGCACAGGCCGTCTCGTCACAGGAGCTTTCAATTGCGAGAATATC
>CAYYEB010000313.1:0-1725 GCA_964470725.1 uncultured Lachnospiraceae bacterium
ATTACCTCACTTCCTTTCGTAAGAGGTTTTGTTTACCTCTGCCTTACATCTATATTATAAACCAAATGGTTTAATTTGTCAACCCTTTATTTTAACTTTTTGGGGTAAAAACGAAAAATATTATTTGACATTTGCAACTAAATGGTTTATTATAACGGCAGAAAGGAGTCGATGGAAATGACAGCTCGACAGGTTATAGAAATGGCGCTTGCCTACAAAGGAATGAGCAATTCCGAGTTGGCAAGGAATTTGGGATGGTCGCCCCAGTTGCTCAATAAGCGGCTTAATACAGGCAAGTTCACAGTTGAGGAATGGGAAATGATTGGAAACGCCCTTGGAGGCAAGGTCAAAATTCGATTTGAGTTCAACGGGAACGAGGTGGGTTTGTGAGAACCCGAAGAATACTGAGGATGTTTGCGTTCGTTGGTGTCTATGCAATAACCAACAAGACGAACGGCCGTGTTTATATAGGCTCTAGCACGAATTTGCTCACACGGTTGTCAATGCACGAGAGGCTTTTGATAGCAAACAACCATCCAAATGCAGAGATGCAGAAAGATTTCAATTCGAACTGCCATTTTGCGTTTGATGTTCTGCATGTTCGACAGGCTGAAAGAAAAATGGGGCGAACCGTGATTTCAAAAGCGGAGAGGCAAGAGCTGTATTTGCTGGAACGGCAATATATTGATCAGTATGATGCAATAGAAACGGGTTACAATCAGCAGGCGGTGAGCCAGCGAAATGTTGAGTAATATATCAAGATGTTTAGGGAGAATGCTATGTACAGAGATTACACAAAAGAGGGCATTAGGCGGACAATCATAACCTTTGATCCGTTCCTGCATCGGGAAGATGTGCGTGGCCTGACGGATGCTCAGGTAGGAAAGAAATTCGGATTACCCACACAGACGGTCAAAGCCATGCGCCGACATTTGGAAGTTCCGTTTGAAACAATCCAAATTCTGTGCCACCAGCTTGAGTGCCAGCCGGGGGATATTATGGAAGCGAGTACCTGCTATACAATCCCACCAAAGGTCGATGAATAGTGAACGCCCGGGTGCAAAGCACTCGGGCGTTGGAGTATGCTATTGTTTGTTGTTTGGCTGCGAACCGCTGCGGCTTTTTGTTCGAGGTTCTTTGTTATCTACCCGCACCAAAATTTCGTTCAGATCGCAACCTAAGGCTTCGCAAATCAGATCGAGGTGGTCAAGGCTCACACGATCAGCCATTTCGTGGTAGAGGTCGTTGATCGTGGATGGCCGTATGCCGGTTGCTCGAGCCAGATCTGCTTGGGTCCAGCGAAGCTCGCCAAGCTTCCTGGATATGTAAATCCTAATCATAGCCGTGCTCCTTTTCACGCATATTCTAACAGGATTTCCCTGAGAAAACAGGGATTTGTTAGAAAATAACAAAATGCGTTAGGGTGTGCAAATAAACTGACTGTGTGATTGCTGCTATCACACAGTCAGTTTATTTTTATATGTCGAAAATGTGCTATGATTCTGCACCAAAATGAACCGCAAAATGAACCGCAAACGGAGACGGTAGGACGGTTGCACCTCAAATGAACCTCAAAAAAATCAATTTGGCTCGATCTAATTCCGTCAAATTCGGCTGAAAGAAAAAACCCAGAAACCGTTGCGGTTTCTGGGTTTTTGAGGAAAATACAGTGAAATCAGCGCTTGCTGAACTGAGGAGCGCGACGAGCGGCCTTCAGACCGTACT
>CAYYEB010000314.1:0-1676 GCA_964470725.1 uncultured Lachnospiraceae bacterium
GATATATATAATTAGAGAGGCGCTTCAGATTTGGTTACTGTTCACTCCCTATACTGGATAGGGTCTCAGGTCGTGGCCGAGAGCGAGCGGGAGCGTCCCGGAACAACAGGCCACGATCTGAGACCCGTCAGCTTTAAGCATGCTTGAACAGTAACCGCTATAAACGCGCCTACGGAAGGACTGTGAGGGAATGGCAAGAAGCAGTACGTCAAAGAGTAAAAATACATATCTGACAATTCAGGCACTTCAGAGAATGCCTTATTATTTACAATATTTAAAGAAAGCCAAACAGGAGGGAAAGCAGAACGTTTCCGCTGCAAGTATGGCGAAGGAACTGGAACTCAATGATGTCCTTGTGCGCAAGGATATCGCAGCCGTAAGTTCGACGGGCGGCCGCCCGAAGGCCGGATTTCCGGTGGATGAACTGATTGAAGATATCGAAGGGTATATGGGCTATCATACGACAAAGGAAGCTGTTCTGGTTGGAGCGGGATCTCTTGGAAAGGCTTTGCTGCGTAACGAGGAGTTTGCCATGTACGGACTGAAGATCGTGGCGGCCTTTGATAATCGCAGGAGTGTCATCCATAAGCAGATCAACGGCATTGAGATCTGTTCGGTTGCAAAACTCAAGGAATTTTGCTTAAGGCGCAACATTCAGATCGGAATCATCACGGTTCCGGCAGGCGCCGCGCAGGAGATCGCGGATAAGATGGTCGACGGCGGTATCCAGGCAATCTGGAACTTTGCTCTCGTGAAGCTGCATGTGAAGGAAGGCGTATTGGTGCAAAATGAGGACCTTGCATCTTCCCTTGCCATGCTCTGCCAGCATCTGCGGCTTGAAAATGAGATGAGAAATTCGTACTTGGACTGAAACAGACCGGAAATAAAAATGATACAAGTCGGTGATTTCGTGAGGCTGATGAAAAACTTTACGAAACTCCGGCTTATTTTTGTATGTGTGATACCTCTGCTGCAACTATGTCGGCCGATCCCCACTTTGCGAAAGGTACTATTAGTAAAAAATCCCATTATTTCAACATTCCTTACTTAAATCCGACAAAAATAGTCAACTTTTATCGATAATATAATATCGATAAAATCACGTGTTTGTCTTGCTTAACTCAAATGTGCTGTGCTATTGTGTAATCAGTAATGGGAAAAGAAGGGATCCAACCGGATTCCGGATTTTCCGATCCGATGCGTTTCAAAGGGCGCGTCAGAAAAGGAGAGGTACTATGGAATATCGGATAGAACATGATTCTATGGGCGAAGTCAAGGTCCCTGCAGACAAGTATTGGGGAGCTCAGACGGAGCGCAGCCATGAGAATTTCCGGATCGGCGTCGGTATCGAGACGATGCCGAAGGAAATCATCCATGCCTTTGGTATTTTAAAGAAGGCAGCCGCACAGGCAAATCACAGCCTGAAGCCGGAAAAAATGACGGATGAGAAGCTGGCGGCCATTTCCAAGGCCTGCGATGAAGTTATTTCAGGAAAGCTCAATGACAACTTCCCGCTGGTTGTATGGCAGACAGGTTCCGGCACACAGTCAAATATGAACACCAACGAAGTCATTGCCAACCGTGCCAATGAGATCGCAGGCAAGAAGCTCTGCCATCCGAACGATGACATCAATATGAGCCAGTCTTCCAACGATACCTTCCCGACGGCGATGCAC
>CAYYEB010000315.1:0-1661 GCA_964470725.1 uncultured Lachnospiraceae bacterium
CATGAATTTAGAACCGCTGCGAGAACGAGCGAGCGGAAGCGTCCCGGAACAACAGACCATAACCTGACCTCCGTCAATTCTGAGCTATGTTACTTTATCCCTCTTTTTCTTCTCCGCCGGACATTTTCTCAAGAAGCTCTGCCTTGATCTTATACAACTTGTCGGAAAGATCCACATAGACCTGATGCGGATTCACAAGACGCCTCGACTCGTCCCAGAGTGTATTCTGCTCATCGATCGCCCTCTGACGAAGTTCCATCGTTGTGGCATGATCCTCAAAGACACAGGTGCCGTCTTTGAATACCGGAACGAGCACCTCGCGCAGCCGGAAAGTTCCCGCCTTCACTTTGGTCTTCTTCCATGTCTCAATCGGATCGAACAGAAGAATATCCTGATCCTCCGTAAAGGTTTCATCTTCGAGACAGATCAGATCCGCACGGATTTTCCCTGTTGCCTTGTCGTAAATCCGGTAAATCTTCTTATTGCCCGGATTTGTGATCTTCTCCGTATTTTCAGAAAGCTTGATCTTCGGAGTAAAGTCCCTATCTCCCTTATTCTTGACGCCGGCCAGCTTATAAACGCCTCCAAAGGAAGAATTTCCCTTTGCCGTGATCAGATTTGTGCCAACGCCCCAGGAATTAATCTTTGCTCCCTGCTCTTTCAGAGAATTAATCAGATATTCATCCAGATCCGAAGAAGCGCTGATGATTTCATCCGTAAATCCGGCCTCCTCAAACATCCGGTATGCTTCCTTTGAAAGATATGCCAGGTCTCCGGAATCAATGCGGATTCCGTACTTTGTCAGCTTCTTTCCTTCCGCCTGCATTTCCTTAAATACCCGGATTGCATTCGGAACACCGCTTTCGAGAACATCATACGTATCCACGAGAAGGATACAGTTATCCGGATACAGTTCCGCATATGCCTTAAATGCTTCATATTCGGACGGAAAACTCATAATCCAGCTGTGTGCATGAGTACCAAGTACCGGAACATCAAACATCTTACCGGTCAGCACATTGGATGTACCGATACAGCCTCCGATGACCGCTGCTCTTGCTCCGAAAATACCCGCGTCCGGTCCCTGCGCCCGGCGAAGACCGAATTCCATGATTCCGTCTCCCCTTGCAGCCCGCACGACACGTGATGCCTTGGTCGCAATCAACGACTCATGATTGAGCATATTCAGAACCGCCGGCTCAATCAGCTGCGCTTCCATAATCGGTGCAATCACCTTCAGCATAGGCTCCCGCGGAAACATCACTGTTCCTTCCGGAATCGCCCAGATACTTCCCGTAAAGTGAAAGCCCGACAGATAGTCCAGAAAATCTTCATCAAAAATCTTCAGACTTCTGAGGTAATCGATGTCCTCATAGGTAAAATGAAGATCCTTGATATAATCAATTACCTGATCCAGTCCACAGGCAATTGCATAACCGCCGTCCCACGGGTTATTTCTGTAAAAAGCATCAAATACGACAATCTGATCCGTAGGATTCTTAAAATATCCCTGCATCATGGTCAGTTCATACAAATCCGTCATCAGCGTCAGATGATTTGCTCTCATGGATACGTTCTCCCTGTTTTTTTATTCTTCACCTCATGATACACCTGTCAAGACACCTTTGTAAACCGGCGGTATAAATCTGTTACAAGCCCCT
>CAYYEB010000316.1:0-1625 GCA_964470725.1 uncultured Lachnospiraceae bacterium
GCTTTGCTGTTGGGGTCGCTGGGCAGCATGGGGTTGATGAGCCGCTGATCCAGCGCCAGCTTGCGGCCATCGTTGGTGATGAGCAACATATTGTCCACGCTGCTGTCCACCTCGCGGTTGCGGACTTTCTCTGCCCGCTCTGCCAGCGACGCCACCATGTCTTTCTGGTATTCCGATGGCTTCAGGGCAATGTTGTGGTAGTGGGCCTCCGGCACTGGCAGCTTCAGCATATCTGCCGTCTGGATATCCGCCACATTTTTGAATACGCTCATCAGCTCCGGCAGATTGTAAAACTTGGCAAAGCGGGTCTTGGCCCGGTAGCCGGTTCCCTCCGGGGACAGCTCTATGGCGGTGACGGTTTCACCGTAGTTGGCCGCCCAGGAATCGAAGTGCTGCAAGCCCTGCTCCTGCAAGGCGTTCATCTGCAAATACCGCTGGATGGTGTATAGCTCCACCATGGAGTTGCTGATGGGGGTGCCGGTGGCAAACACAATGCCGCGTCCCCCGGTAATCTCATCGAGGTAGCGGCATTTCATAAAGAGGTCTGAGCTTTTCTGGGCTTCCGTCTGGGCGATACCGCCCACATTCCGCATTTTCGTATATAAAAACAGGTTCTTGTAGTAATGGCTCTCGTCAATGAAAATGCGGTCAACGCCCAGCTCCTCAAAGGTGACAACATCATCCTTGCGGCTCTGGTCGTTGAGCTTATCCAGCTTCATCTGCAAGCCCTTCCGGGTCTTTTCCATCTGCTTGATGGTAAAGATTTCCGCCTTATCCGCCTTGGCCTCCTGGATGCCCCACATGATCTCCTCCATCTGCTGCTCCAGAATAGCCCGCTGGCGCTCCACGCTCATGGGAATCTTCTCAAACTGCGAATGGCCGATGATGACTGCATCGTAGTCGCCGGTGGCGATCCTGCCGCAGAATTTCTTGCGATTCTTGGTTTCAAAATCCTTTTTCGTGGCGACGAGGATGTTGGCGGCAGGATAGAGCTGCAAAAACTCACTGGCCCACTGCTCCGTCAGGTGGTTGGGGACAACGAACAGGGATTTCTGACAAAGGCCCAGCCGCTTACTCTCCATGGCTGCTGCCACCATTTCAAAGGTCTTGCCCGCACCCACCACATGGGCCAGCAGGGTGTTCCCACCGTAGAGAATATGGGCGATGGCGTTTACCTGGTGTTTCCGCAGGGTGATCTCCGGGTTCATACCGGAGAAATTGATGTGACTGCCGTCATACTCACGGGGACGGTTGGAGTTAAACAGGATGTTATAGGCTTTGCAGATGGTCTCCCGGCGCTCCGGGTCCTTCCAGATCCACTCCGTAAAGGCTTCCTTGATAAGCTCCTGCTTGCTCTGGGCGATGGCCGTCTCCTTTTTGTTGAGGACGGCGACCCTCCGCCCATCCGGGTCATACTGATAATCGAAAACACGGACATCCTTCAGGTTCAGGCTGTCCTCGATGATCTCATAGGCATTGACCCGTTTGGTGCCATAGGTGGTAAATGCCTTCACATTGCCCCGGTCCTTGCTCTTGCCCTCAATGCGCCATTCGCCGCTGATCTTGGAGTAGTGGACTTTGATATTCCACTGGGCGCTCCGGGGCGTACCCAGCGTTTCAAACAT
>CAYYEB010000317.1:0-1610 GCA_964470725.1 uncultured Lachnospiraceae bacterium
CACAGAGGCTGATGTTCAGTCCTCTGAAATCTCCTTATCATCTTTGTCTTCTTCTTCCGCCTTCGGCTCCTCTTTCGGCAGACGGCCGTAGAGTTTCGTCAGATCATAGATACTCTTCGACAGCTCCTTCGATAGGAAATGCGGCTTGCACCGCCACTGCCAGTTACCCATGCCGACCGACGGACTGTTGAGACGGGCATCAGCGCCGAGAACCAGATAATCCTGAAGCGGCACGATGCACAGATCGCAGACCGAACGGTAGGCCTCGCGGATGAAATCCCAGGTAAAGGCGCCGTAATCGGTATGTTCCGAATGGATGTAGCGACGGGCAAAATCGCGGTCGTGGTCATTAATGGACTCGATCCACTGACGGGTTGTCATATTGTCGTGCGTACCGGTATAGACCACCGCATTCTTCTCGTGATTATACGGCAGATACGAAGAGCTCTCACTGCCGTCGAAGGCAAACTGCAGTACCTTCATGCCCGGGAATCCCGTGTCTTTCAAGAGTTCGCGGACCGTAGGCGTAATGTAACCCAGGTCCTCGGCAATGATCGGCATTTCGCCAAGTTCTTCTTTCAGCGCATTGAAGAGGTCCATGCCCGGGCCTTTCTCCCATTTGCCGTTTTCAGCGGTCTTGTCGCCGTAAGGAATCGCGTAATACTCATCAAATCCTCTGAAATGATCGATGCGGACGACGTCGTAAAATTCAAATCCGCGCTTCATTCGGGCAATCCACCAGCGGTACTTTGTCTCTTTATTGTATTCCCAGTTGTAGACCGGGTTGCCCCAAAGCTGTCCGGTCGCGGAAAAAGCATCAGGCGGGCAGCCGGCCACCCTGGTCGGCTGATTTTCCTCATCGAACTGGAAGAGCTCCGGATGGCTCCAGGTGTCGGCCGAGTCAAAAGCGACATAGAACGGCACATCGCCGATGATCTTGACGCCGTGGTCGTTCGCGTACTTATGGAGCTGGTGCCACTGCTTCATGAATTCATACTGAATAAAGCGGTAGAAATCCACCGTCTCCATGATCACCACGTCAAGGACCGCCAGGGCCTTCCTGTCCCGGTTGCGGTACGGCAGATCCCAGTCTGTCCAGCACTGGTCGCCGCTCTGTTTCTTCAAGGCCATGAACAGGCAGTAGTCCTCAAGCCAGTCCTGATTCAGACGGCGGAACTCCTGGAAATCCTCATTATCCTGCTCGGTCTCCTTAAACCGGTTATACGCCATCTTCAGCAGTTTGAACCGATTCTCATACATCAGGCCGTAATCGATATGTTCCGGATCACTGCCCCAGTCGAAAGACTCACACTCTTCACGGGTCAGAAGCCCATCCTCCACCAGGTTGTCCGGACTGACGAAGTACGGATTGCCGGCAAAGGTCGAAAAACTCTGATAAGGCGAATCGCCGAAGCCCGTCGGGCCCAGCGGCAGAATCTGCCAGTAACGCTGACCGGATTCATGCAGAAAATCGACAAACTCATAAGCCTCCATCGAAAACGAGCCGATGCCGTATTTTGACGGAAGTGACGAAATCGGATAAAGAATACCACTCTCTCTGTACATTTTTAACCCCTCACATCGGTTGATGCGTCTATCATAGCACAAAG
>CAYYEB010000318.1:0-1600 GCA_964470725.1 uncultured Lachnospiraceae bacterium
CCGGAGGACAGCCCGATGTGGTTTGACAAGCTGTGGCAGAATACGGTGGAGCTGTTCCGAAATATGGAAATTCCGGTACGTACACTGGAATGCTGCTCCGGTGACCTGGCAGATCTGAAGGTAAAATCTCTGGATGTGGAAGCATGGTCTCCGAGACAGAAGAAGTACTTTGAAGTCGGATCCTGCTCCAATCTCGGAGATGCACAGGCAAGAAGACTGAATATCCGCATTAAAGGCAAGGACGGGAAGAAGTATCTTGCACACACATTAAATAATACGGTTGTTGCTCCGCCGAGAATGCTGATTGCATTTCTGGAAAATCATCTTCAGGCAGACGGAAGCGTTACGATTCCAGAAGTTCTGAGACCTTACATGGGCGGAAAAGACAGACTGGTTCCGACAAAGAAAAAATAAAAAGGTTTATAACAGGTGCCTATGCATACATACTTAGAATCAATCGGTTTTGGTCATATCAGAAGTCACAGGGAAATGGATCAGATACTGCGTGAAGTGATTCTGCATTTTGATAGGAGAAATGTCTTCAGGACGCAGGATGGTCGACTTTACGGAGAGTATATGAAGGATTTTGCCACAGACATGGGAATCTGTGCCTGCGGCGAATATGATGAGGATGGAGATTTTCATCTGGAATATTCTTTTCCGTATTTTGCCGGTGTCACGACGAGTATGTTTCAGAATGTGGATTTCGAAAAACATGCCGGAGAGGAGTCCTATGCCGGTGCGATGGAAGATCCGAGAATCGGTGCCACGATCATTTTCTATCTGAATAATATGGGTCAGATGAGGGAAGCCATCGGGATGGGAGACACGACTGATGATGAAAAACCGATTCGACTTTCAGCCCTGGCAAAAGAAGGAACAATTCTTTTGCCGGTTTTAAAAACTGCAAAAGATGAGGAAGTTCATCAAAAAAAGCAGGAAAACATGCTTCGTCTGATGAAACAGGCAAAAAACGGTGATGAAGAGGCCATCGAGATGCTGACCACTGAGGAGATGGAGAACTATAACATCATGACGCAGCGGCTTGAAAAAGAAGATCTCTTCTCCATCATTGATTCCTGCTTTATGCCATATGGAATTGAATGCGATCAGTACTCCATTATCGGGAATATTGCTTCCTGTGAGCGGGTGAAAAATCTCTATACCAGTGAGTGGGTCTGGCAGATGCAGGTGGAATCCTGTGATGTCTATTATGATCTTTGCATCAACGAAAACAGGCTGGAAGGAGTTCCGGCCGTCGGACGAAGAATCCGCGCCTTGATCTGGCTGCAGGGAAGCGTAGTCTTCGGAAACTGAAAAATTTCCATAAAAATTGAGGACAGTGAGAGTTCATGTTTCACGTGAAACATGAACTCTCACTGCTTTTTATATAGCATGACTTTTCGTGTATAATGTGGTTACTATTCAGACATAACTCTAGGTACGGGCCTCAAATCATGAACTGTTGTTCCGGGACGCTCCCGCTCGCTCGTTCTCGCAGCGGTCCTAAATTCATGCTGCGCCTAACGGCTTGCATTCATTAAGGACCGGCGTCACTCGGACGCCCGGAGCAATCAGTTCATGATTTAAGGCCCTGCAT
>CAYYEB010000319.1:0-1581 GCA_964470725.1 uncultured Lachnospiraceae bacterium
ACTCAAACTTCGCACATCAAAAGTGCTTATGAACCTTGAAAACTCAATAAAAAGTGGCAATTGAAAAGGCAGAAAGCCTGCCGTTTGATATAATTATTGTGCTACCAAAAATCAAACAAACGGAGGTCCCTGCCTTGTCTACCAGTATAACACAAAATGATTATGACTCTGCTGAAATCAGTGGTTCTATTTCCAACTTCTTCAAAAGATTCCATGTTTCCTCTCTCCTGAAAGCCTCGAACATCCATAAGGCAAAGGGAACATCTCCTGCCAGAATTCTGGAGTATATGTTCACGCTGATCTTCAAAGGCAAATCCATGTACATGGACCATCTGATGAATCCCGCTGATAAGTCAGCTTGTACAAAGGATGCCGTTTACCGCTTTATGAAGAACGAAGCTGCCAACTGGAACAGGTTTACTTCACAGCTTGCATCGAAGATTGCTGAAACTGTAATCACTCCGGCTGATTCAAAGGATCGTGTTAATGCGCTCATCGTTGATGACTCTGTTTTCTCGCGCAATCGATCCAAGAAGGTAGAACTGCTGACGAAGATCTTTGATCACGCTCATCATGAGTATCTGTTCGGATTCCGGATGCTGACCGTAAGCTGGACTGATGGAAATACCCTGCTTCCGGTTGCTGAATCGCTGCTGTCCTCTGAGAACCAGAAGACACGGATAAATGAAGCTCATGAAACCGATCACCGCAGCAATGCCTATAAGCGCAGAAAGCTTTCACTCACCAAAGGCACAGACGCAATGATAGAGCTGATAAAGGAAGCAAAGAAGGCCAAACTGCCTGCAGATTATGTGCTCTTTGACAGCTGGTTCTCGTCCCCAAAAACGCTCCTGGCCATTAAGGATCTTGACTATGATGTCATAGCTATGGTGAAGAAGTCCGATAAAATGCAGTTCGAGTACAACGGAGAAATGAAATCCGTCAAGGAAATCTACCGGATGAACCATAAACGCCGCGGCCGCTCGAAATATCTTCTTTCTGTCACGGTGAATGTAACCAGAAATGGCAAATCCATTCCTGCCAGACTCGTTTACGTGAGAAACCGTTCTAACAGGAAGGATTATCTGTGCCTGATCTCTACCAACACCGATATAGATGAAAACGAAATCATCCGTATCTATGGGAAAAGATGGCAGATCGAAGTATTCTTCAAGGTTTGCAAGAGTTATCTCGGCTTAGCCTCAGAATGCCGTTCTCTTTCTTATGATGCCATGTCAGCTCACGTTGCAGTGGTTTTTGCAAGGTATATGTTGCTGGCAGTAGAGAACAGGGAATCGGAAGATCCAAGAACACTTGGAGAACTTTTCCTCTATTTCACAGATGAGCTTGCTGACATCACCTTTGCCCAGGCTTTCAAGCAGATCATGGAAATGTTCCGTGCAGAGATGAAAGATCGGTTCGATATGGACGAATCCACTATAAGTGAAATGATGGATAAGTTCATTTCGGTACTCCGGCCATCTACACAGAGGCAGTTGAAGGCCGCCTGATGATATTTGGCTGCTACTTTTTATTGAGTTTTCAAGGTTCAGCGCAGTTTTTCAACTGCGAAGTTTGAGT
>CAYYEB010000320.1:0-1576 GCA_964470725.1 uncultured Lachnospiraceae bacterium
TTCCGGGACGCTCCCGCTCGCTCGTTCTCGCAGCAGTTCTAAATTCATGCTGCGCATTCATTAAGAACTGGCGGAACTCGGACGCCCGAAACAATCAGACCATAATCCGAAGGCCTGTATAGTAAACCTAGATGTAAAGTTTTGCAACAAATACTGTATAAGTCTTACGCACAGCTCCATTGCTTTGCAATACAATCGATTTATACAGTAAAAAGTGATATTAAATTCAGGAAGGAATAAGAAATGGGTGATTATTTGGTACGTGCTGCGGCAGCGGATGATTATGTCCGGGCCTTTGCGGTGAGTTCAAGGGGAGTTACGGAAGAGGCCAGAAAACGGCATAATTTAAGTCCGGTCGCGGCAGCGGCTCTTGGAAGAACAATGGCGGCGGCATTGATGATGGGGGAAGATCTGAAAAATGATGATGATCTTCTGACTGTTCAGTTCGAAGGAGACGGACCGCTTGGTACCATGACAGTGACGGCCAACTGCCATGGGGAGGTAAAGGGATATGTCGGAAACCCGGATGTTGTGCTGCCGCCCAATCAGTATGGACATTTTGATGTCGGCGGAGCGGTCGGACATGGATCTCTTCGAATTATCAAGGATATCGGACTGAAGGAACCGTATTCCGGATCTGTGGCAATTCAGACTGGCGAGATTGCACAGGACATCGCCTATTATTTTGCGGCCAGCGAGCAGGTTCCGACTGTGGTTGCGCTGGGAGTTCTGACAGATCCGGTCGCCGATTACAGAGAACAGGAATATCATATCCGGGAGTCCGGAGGATATATGATTCAGCTGATGCCGGACTGCCCGGATGAAATTATATCGAAGCTTGAACAGAGATGTACGGCAGCGGATTCTGTGACGACGATGCTGAAGAATGGGAAAACTCCGGAGGATATGCTGGAGAGCATCCTCGGAGATATGGGTCTCCATTTCTTTGAACAGAAGCCGGTTCGTTTTCATTGCAATTGTTCCCGTGACCGTGTGACCAAGGCTCTGATTGCGATGGGACCGAAACAGCTGTCCAGTCTCATTGAAGAGGGGAAGCCGGTGACGCTGAACTGTGCCTTCTGCAACACGGATTATACCTTTGAGGTACCGGAGCTGCAGAAGATACTGGAAAGCTCTTTGAAGAAGTAAAAACAAGGAAGGCATTTTGTAGGAAAATATTCATCGGGAAGCTGGTCGGGCGGATACATGACCGAAAATGTGTAGCTTGCGGAAAAAGTGACCCTATGTTAGAGTATGGTGCGTAAAAAGATATCGTTTGCTTACTCTTATTAAGAACGGTGGAGGTACAGAGGGCCTTTGAAACCGTGACAACCTCCTTTGAAGGGAAGGTGCCATCCTCGAGCGGGCATATGTCGAAAGACATTCGAACAATAAGGGAATACAGATCATTTTAAGGTCCGCTTCCCGGCGGATCTTTTCTATTGTATAAATCCTGTGTACGGCTTTGAAGAGTTATACACCTGAGATTTAGAACAATATTATGTGGTGTAAGTCTTGAATCGGAGTAAGCATCGGATGCAAAAGAAAGGAATTAAGATGGGAGAGAAGAGATTAT
>CAYYEB010000321.1:0-1568 GCA_964470725.1 uncultured Lachnospiraceae bacterium
GCAAAGATGGTAGCTTGAACAAAGTGAAAGCAGCGCCTTGAGGCGCATATCGGTATAATGCCCTTATAGGGCAAGAGCAAACCACCCGTTTTGAACTGACCCCAAAAGGTTAGACATTAACGGACAACTAAATTAAGCAACTAACTGGGACTTAATCCTGTAATCTACAGGGCTAAGTCCTTTTAGTTTGCCCTTGATACGTTTGTTATTGTAATAGAATATATATTGTTCAAGTTCTGAGATGAATTCATCAATATCTTTGAACTCTCGAAGATAAAGCAATTCTGATTTGAGCAATCCAAAAAAGTTTTCCATAATAGCATTATCAAGACAATTTCCCTTTCGTGACATGCTTTGAATTACGCCTTTATCTGATAATCTTTTTTGATACTGTTTGTGCTGGTACTGCCATCCTTGATCTGAATGAAATATCAATCCAGAATTATCCGGCAATCTTGCAAATGCAGAATCTACCATTGTTAAAACTGATTGAAGCGAAGGTCGTTCATTTAATGTATAAGAGATGATTTCCCCATTATACATATCGAGGATTGGCGAAAGATAAAGCTTTTTACCAAAAAGCGAAAACTCCGTTACATCTGTTGTCCATTTCTGATTCGGCGCACTAGCATGAAAATCGCGATTAATTAAATTAGGAGCAATTTCTCCAACTTGTCCTTTATATGAGCGATACTTCTTGATTCTAACCATACACTTAAGATTAAGCTGTTTCATGAGTCGCTGCACAGTTTTATGGTTTATAATATATCCACGATTACGCATTTCCATGGTGATTCTACGATAACCGTATCTGCCCATATTTTCGTGATAAATTGCTGCGATTTCTTCTTTTTCAATGCGATATTTATCGGTCTTTGAAGCATTTTTGATATAATAATAGTATGTGCTTCTTGGTACACCAGAGATGTGTAATAAGGCTTTAAGCGGATACTTGTACCTTAATTCTGAAATGACTGTTACTTTTTCTTTTGTTCCGACTTTTCCCGCTCTTGAATTAAGGCATTCAATTTTTTTAGGTACTCATTCTCCATACGAAGACGTTGAACTTCTGCTAGTAAATCTTCGTTTTCATTAACATTCTTTTTCTTTGTTTCTTTTGGTGTTTTTGTAGACATATGCTTTCGACCTCGTCGTTCTTCAAGTAATGCCTCTTTGCCTTCTTCGTAGTAAATACGTTCCCATTTTGCAATCGTTGGATGTGACTGAATTGCAAAATATGCAGCTGTTTGTCGTAGAGACAAAGAGTTCGTATGCATATATTCTACAACATAAATCTTAAACGCACCATCATAAGTTCTGTTTACATTACAAAGACCATCGATTCCATTTTGTTGGTAGAGATGATACCATTGGCGTATAATGGAACGTTCTATCCCATATTTCTCAGAAAGATATCGGAATCCACCATTGCCTTGGATGTATTCTTCAATAATTTGTAATTTTAATTCTGTTGAATATTTTTTCTTTGACATACGAAAACCCCCTTTATTAGACTTATAATTTGTCTAACAAAAGGGGTTCATTTCATTTGACGGGTGGTTTTGATT
>CAYYEB010000322.1:0-1568 GCA_964470725.1 uncultured Lachnospiraceae bacterium
GCCCGCAATGTGGCGCGGACGGCCCCGGGACGCGAGCATGCGGCGGGGCCGGAGACCCCCGGCGGCAGGCGGCGGGCAGACCAAACGCCCTTCTCCTCTACGAAAGCGCCCCGTGCGTCTCCGCACGGGGCGTAACCAATCTTCTCGTCCTTATCGCCCTTCCGACCGTGGCTAGACCACGAACGGGCGGGTTCGGTCCTCTCGCTTGTACGGGATGCCCCAGAACTCGAGCGCATCGGCTATGTCGCACAGGAAGCAGTCGTCCCCGCTCGTGGCCACGCGGTCGGCGACGTCGTCCAGGCTGTACGTCTCCGTGGGGCGGAAGAAGAAGGTCGTCTCCCAGAAGCGCTCGCCGTACGCGAACTCCGTCACGGTGCCCATGGTCGTCTCGCGGACGTACGCGAGGCCGTCGTCGGCCTCTCCCCAGGACATCGTCCTCTTCTCGTCGTCGTCCTCCATCACGACCAGCTTCATCTGGCGCATCTCGTGCTCCTCTCCGTTTCTGCTTCACTCGTCGTTATCGACGGTAACTGCATCGTCCATCGTTTGCTCGGAGCGTCTGCGATCACTACGTGGCGCTGGCAGTCGCGAATTGTCATCTGATGCCTTACGTGTGTTTCACCTGGCACACTGTCTGACGGTTCTGTCTAACGGCGGAGCTTTCGACCGTTCCCGCTGTTTTTCGGAGAACGCATCTTCTGCACATAAAGTTACGTGCGAGCCAATCCTTGTTGATTCGACTTCTTGACACGGGCTCGTTCGATGCACCGCTCGGGCTGCTGTATCACCCAGTGAGCGCATGGATGCGACGGAACCCTACCACATGGTAGAATGTAAGCACTTTTATTGCATTTTGCTTTGCGAGGCGAAGGAGCCGCATGAAGTACTCCGAACTCGTCGAGAGCGGGGCCAGCGAGGCCCAGTGCCAGGACTACCTTGCCGAGGGCGAGCCGACGCCCGTGACGCTCCGCGTGCCGAAAAACCTCAAGGAGGCCGCTGCGGAGACGGCCCGGCTGCGCGGCGTCAGCTTCTCGGCCTTCGTGAGGTCGTGCATCATCAACGAGCTGGCGGGAAGGTCGTAGGACGTGGCAGCACAGGTCAAATCGAGAGAGCGCGTGCAGGAGCACGGCGAGGTCTTCACCAACGAGCGCGAGGTCAACGCCATGCTCGACATGGTGAAGCAGGAGACCGAGCGCATCGACTCGCGCTTTTTGGAGCCAGCCTGCGGCGACGGCAACTTCCTCGCCGAGGTGCTCAGGCGCAAGCTCGACGTGGTCGACTCGCGCTACCGCAGGTCGCTGCCCGAATGGGAGAAGTACGCCTTCGTAGCCGTCGGCAGCGTCTACGGCGTCGAGCTGCTCCACGACAACACCGTGGCCTGCCGCGACCGCCTCTACCACATCGTCGAGGAACGCTACACCCGCGTCGCCAAGAAAAGCCAGAACCCGGCCTTCCTCGACGCCATCGACTACGTACTGGAGCGCAACATCCTCAACGGCAACGCGCTCTCCCTCAAGGCCGTGGACGAGGACGGCAACGACACCGACGAGCCCATCATCTTCTCTGAG
>CAYYEB010000323.1:0-1564 GCA_964470725.1 uncultured Lachnospiraceae bacterium
AGGAGGACTTAATATGTCAGTAAGAAAAACAATGTATGTGAAAGAAAACTCATTTCGTAAGTTGGATGATCCATTCAATGATGTTGCAAAGAAGTATGTGTTTTATGTAAAAGTATGTGATGTGCCGGAAGGAATTCCTATGGCAACAAATCCACGTGATCAACGCCTTACATCTGGTGTAGCACAAGCGATCAAAGATTCGCTTGAGAGTAACGATGGATATTTTCATTTGAAAAATAGAGGAATTGTTCTTTCTGCAAAAAGTTGTACATACAATAATAAAACAAAAGAAGTGACCATTAATTTTACGGATGATATGCTTCATGGAAATATTGACGGTGGTCATACTTACAAAATTGTATGTGAACATAGAAATACGGATTTGGATCAGTATGTTCAATTTGAAGTAATGACGGGAGTTGAGGATATTATCGAGAAATTGGCTGAGGCACGTAATACATCTGTCCAAGTGGATGAAAAATCAATGGCAGAGCTTCAGCAGAAATTTGATCCTATTAAGGAGGGGCTTGAAGGAATGACCTTTTTTAATAGGATTGCATTTAAGCAGAATCAACAAGCATTTGATGATGATACAAATAAAAAATTGAAGATGATTGATGCAAGAGAAGTCGTATCTATCATAAATATGTTTAATATTGATAAATTCGATGCGGTAACACATCCTATAAAAGCATATTCATCTAAAGCAAAGATGTTGGAATTGTACTTGGAGGATCCAGAAAGCTATCGTAGATACGTAAATATTATGCCTGATATTTTTGACTTGTATGATACAATTGAAATGGAATTTGCTACAGCATTCAATGAAACAGGTGGTAGATATGGCCGAAAAAAATATTCTGGATACAAAGATGGAAATGTAATTGGGCTATCAAAGTTTGGACTTCGTGAACTTTATTATAAAATACCAGATGGTTTAATTTATCCGGCAGTTGCCGCATTTAGGTCTTTGGTTACACTTAATTCAGAGACAGATAAGTATGAATGGAAAAATGGAGTAGATCCTATTACCATATGGGATAAATGTAAAACGAATATGGCAAGTCAAATTATGAATTTTGCGTCTGCAATAGGAGATAACCCCAATGCGGTAGGTAAAGATTCTAATATTTGGAACCTTGCTTATATGACTGTATTACTTCAACAAGGAATGAATTGATTATGAAAAAAGATTATGTCGTTAGGCTAAAAGTTAAAGAAGCATTAGAGAAGAGAGCACTTAGTCAAAAAAAATTGGCTGAATTGTCGGGAATTAGGGAATCAACAATCAGCGATATTGTTCGTGGAACTCGTACAGTAATTAATTTTGAACATCTTTCTAAAATTGCAAAAGCACTGGAAGTAATGGACATAAGAGAATTGATTGATTTTGAAACATAAATATTATTAGTGAGGAAAATTTGAAACTCAATCAAAAAAGTTCTTGTTACACAAAGAATGGTTTGGTAACAAGAACTTTTTGTCATTCTTTTTATAAGCAAGGTTTTCTATTTCTTCCCTTTCTTCCGATTCGGCATAGCCTTTAGCAACTTTGATCTTTTAA
>CAYYEB010000324.1:0-1562 GCA_964470725.1 uncultured Lachnospiraceae bacterium
GTATTGTATGTGTTTCACTGTTCAGTTATCAAAGTTCTTTTGTTGTTCTTGCGAACGAGTTATATATTACTTCAGGAATCGTGATCGGTCAAGCAATATTTTCTCGTTTTTCGCGATTTGTGTATTTTTTATATATTATTGCGTCAAATTCAAGGTTCAATACACAATTCTTCACATAAGCGACGCAAACAGCCTCAAGAAGCTCAATCCCAAATGCCGCAGATAGCAGTCTTTCTTTGCAAATTTTTCCGTAACGTCATCACATCGTTCCATAAGCTTCCGGAAATCTTCATATACTTCATGCACCGCGTCACAATGATAAAAGATACATCCGTTTTCAAAGTGATGATAAAAGCTGCGATAATCCAGATTGATTGTACCGCACGTTGCAATTTCATCATCGGAGACGCACTGTTTCGCATGGATAAAGCCGGGAGTGAACTGGTATATTTTCACGCCTCCTTCGATCAGTTCATGATAATATGATTTCGTAACAGCATAAACAATCTTTTTGTCCGGTATGCCAGGAGTAAAAATGCGTACGTCAACTCCCCGTTCCGCTGCCAGAGTAAAAGCCCGAATCAGTTCCGGTGTCGGAATCAGATACGGTGTGCTAAAGTATGCATATTTTGTTGCATGATTTAAGATACTGACATAAACATTTTCTCCGACATAGACATCATCCAGCGGATTATCCGCATAGGGCTGCACGTATCCCTGGGCACATTTTAAATCTCCCCATTTCGGCAGATAGCGTTCGAGTCTGTCTTTATCCTCATCCTCCGGCTCATCGGCATCCCACATTTCCAGAAACGAAACAGTCAGATTCTGCACTGCCTCACCAAAAAGCATGACACCGGAGTCCTTCCATTCCCCATAAGGGCGCTTGATGTTGACATATTCATCCGCAAGATTAAATCCGCCTGTAAAACCGATCTGTCCGTCAATGACGGTCACTTTCCGATGATCCCGGTTATTCATGAAAATGTTATAGACCGGACGAACCCTGTTAAAATCACGGCACCGGATTCCTTCCGCTTCCATTCGTTTCTGAAATTGCGGTGTCAAAAACTCCAGACTCCCGATATCATCATAGAAAATACGTACTTCGACACCCTCTTTCGCCTTCTGCTGCAGAACCGGATGGATTTTCTTCCAGACCTGTGCGTCCTCGATGGCATGATATTCCATGAAAATGAACTTTTTTGCCAGCTTCAGACAATTTGTCATGGCGTCGATGCACTCCATCGTATCACCGAAAAAGCGGACTTTCGAGTTCCCGTAAAACGGATAACCGGACTTTCTATATACATACTCTGCGATTCCGGAACAGTGAACGTGTTCCTTATGAAACTGCTCTGACGTCTTTTGATCCTGTTTTAAATGCGGAAAAAGCCAGGAATCCGCTTCCGCATATCTTGATCGCATCTTCTTCGTGCCTCCCGTAAAATAGGTGAGGACAAAGAATACCGTACCCATAAGAGGAAATGCCAATATCAGCATAATCCAGGCATATTTAATCCCGTCATTGCGCTTCATTCCATAGATGCTCAGTGTAAAAA
>CAYYEB010000325.1:0-1556 GCA_964470725.1 uncultured Lachnospiraceae bacterium
CCACGTGACCGTCTTCTCCAAAGAGGACATCCGCTTCACCATGAAAGACGGCACGAAAATCCGGGTATAATTCCAAACAAGAAACGAGCTCCCGACTGTCGAATTTGGTTCCGATGGTCGGGAGCTTTTCAACTTCATCAACTGGGATTTGTTACGTTGAAAAAATGTTCGGCAATCCTTATTATAACAGTAAAAAAAACAAGAGCGGCTTTACTCATTCCCTGATCATATAACTTGCACTCGCTGCAATTGCCGCGATTATCAAATTGATAATCCAAAGTGGTGCATATCCCAATCCGGCTTTTACAAATTGTCCACCAAGAGATGCACTGGCGAAGGCTCCGATCTGATGTCCAACAAGGGCAAATCCGTAGAGTACCGCCATCTCCTTGGCTCCGAATTTCCTGCTGATTGTACCCATTGTAGGCGGTACGGTAGAATCTCCTGACAAACCAAGTAATCCTGTCATGATGAAGGCAAATGGTATGGATTTAGGTAGGAACAAAAATCCAAGGGATATCAACACCCTGACAGCATATACTGAGCCGAGAACATTTTTCATTTTAAATTTTGTTCCAAGGTATCCTGTCAGAATCGCTCCAAGCATCGTGGTTATACCATAGACCGTGAGGGTAAGAGAAGACAGACTTTCCGGTATTCCGTAAGACAGATACTGCGAAAACAAATGACTTTCAATGATAGACATATTGAACCCGCAGGTAGCAAAGCCAATCAGGATTAATCGATAATCTCTGTCCTGAAATGCTTCGCCAAGGATAACTCTTAACGTCCTATTTTCCGGTTTATTATTCGCGGCTGTCTCATTTTCAAATATCTTTTCGGCCTTTTTATCCAGCCTCCCGATCCACAAAACAACAGGTATCATAATCACAAAGGGTATAGCAAGGGTAAAAAGCGTAAATACAATGCCGTTTGCAGAGATCACTCTCTCCATACCCGGTGCCATCAGTGCATCACCCACTCCTGCGCTTGCCTGCAAGAATCCTGATACAAGAACTGCTCTCTTATCTCCAACGATCGGTGTAATGGCACTCATCAAGATGCCGGATGCCAGTCCAGTCGTACCTATGGGCAGAATGATTCCAAATGCGATCAGAAGCGGAAAGAAGGCGCGACAGAGTGCGGTTAGAACAAGCCCCAGAGATATCATGACGATACCTGTCATCATTACGAAACTGTTGCTTTTCCTTAACGCCAACATCCCCATAAATGGCTGTGCTACCCCATAAAGAAGGGCTCCCACTCCGATGACGAAGCTGACCGATGCATAATCAAGTCCTGTCAGATCCACCAAAGCATTCAACATAATTCCGTAGTTGTCATGGACTCCCTGCATGATGGCAAATACAATGCATACGGAAATTACAACAAGCAGTATCCCTCCGATTCTATTATTTTGTTTATTTGTTTTCATTTTCTGTCAGTTCTTTCTTGTTAAATTTCGATTTTGCACCCTCTGCCTGTGAAATGCACCCCCCTAAAATGAGTTTGCACCCCCTTGATTTTCAGGCAGCGAGGCAATCGCTGAATTATAT
>CAYYEB010000326.1:0-1541 GCA_964470725.1 uncultured Lachnospiraceae bacterium
CTTCTATATTGATATTGATATAGATGTTGATGTTAGAAGTGATTCCACGCGGCTGCGCTTCTTCGAAGCTCCCGCCGTGCTCCCATATTATGCAGTATCTCTGATTATGGCCTGAAACTCATTCCTTTTGAGCCGTGGCTAAGCAATATCCTGACTCAACGGGCTTCAGTATATCACTGTCTCATCATCCTGTGTTACAATATATTTCACCAAACGAGCGAAGTGATGTCCCGATACTGGCCAATCTCGGTCGAAAAGGCGAGCACTATAGCTATAGAATCAGGAGAAACAGGATGGATACAGCAAAAGTAATTTTAAAAAAGGGTGACGGACGATTACTCAAGTCCGGAGGAGCCTGGATTTTTGATAATGAGATTTCACGTGTGGAAGGTGCCTTTTTAAATGGAGGCATCGTGGAAGTGCATGACTTTGACGGTTATCCGCTCGGCAAAGGATATATCAATCAGAATTCAAAGATCCGGGTTCGTATCCTGACACGTGATGTCAATGAAACGATTGATTCCGCATTTTTCAGAAAGCGTCTTCAGGCAGCCTGGGATTATCGAAAGAAAACCGTGGATACCTCCAGCTGCCGCATCGTATTCGGTGAGGCGGATTTTCTGCCCGGGATCACCATTGACAAGTATGAAAATGTTCTTGTCGTGGAATCACTGACTCTCGGAATCGATCGTTACAAAGATGAAATTGTGGATCTCTTAAAGGAAATTCTGAAAGCGGATGGTATTCATATTCGCGGCGTATACGAACGCAGTGACGCCAAGGAAAGGACCAAAGAAGGACTTGAACGTATCAAAGGCTTTATCGGTGAACCTTTTGACACGAATGTGCAGATTGTGGAAAACGGGGTCCGTTACACCGTCGATGTAAAAGACGGTCAGAAAACCGGTTTCTTCCTTGATCAGAAATACAACCGCCGCGCGATTCAGCCAATTGCAAAGGGCGCAGATGAAGTTCTCGACTGCTTCACTCACACCGGCAGTTTTGCTTTAAATGCCGCCTATGCGGGAGCAGGTCACGTACTCGGTGTAGACGCTTCCGCATCGGCCTGCGAAATGGCACGCCATAATGCCGCTCTCAATGGCTTTACAAATGTGGAATTTCAGACAGCAGATGTACTGGAGCTTCTGCCGAAACTTCTCTCAGAGGGAAAACAATATGATCTCGTCATCCTGGATCCTCCCGCCTTTGCAAAATCCAGGGCAAATGTCCGAAACGCAACCAAAGGATACCGGGAGATCAACCGGGAAGGCATGAAGCTTGTCAAAAACGGCGGATTCCTTGCAACCTGTTCCTGCTCTCACTTTATGACACGGGAACTTTTTGAACATATGCTTCGCAATGCCGCCAGAGATGCACATGTGCAGCTTCGGCAGGTAGAGTGCCGTACGCAGTCCCCGGATCACCCGATCCTGTGGACCAGCGAGGAATCCTTCTATCTCAAGTTCTACATCTTTCAGGTTATTCGCGAGAAGCGGTGAATTCCTTGTAGTTGCCGGAATACCAAAATCAGAATATTCCGC
>CAYYEB010000327.1:0-1524 GCA_964470725.1 uncultured Lachnospiraceae bacterium
TTATATATTCCCTGTGCGGTCGTTCTCGGCAAGTTATACACTCCCGAATGTGTGTACGCCCAGCATACAAAGCCCGAACAGTCAAACGATGTTGCAGGACTTGAACCGCCCCACACATACGGGTATCCGATATATTTTGTAGCCTCGTTCATAAGCGTTGCAAAGGTTGCGTCCGAATAGGCTTCCGGTTTCGGTCCGGAATATGTATTTCCGTCATCGCCCGCCGTTGCCATTCCGTACCTTAAAACCGATACAAGCTCGTCCACCTGACTTTGAGTGATATTGTCCGTCATTTTGCCTGTGAGTGCCGAAAGCCTTTGCAATGCGGCATTCAGCGGACATTGGCTGACCACCTCGTTTCCGTCCTCATCTGTTGTTCGGGATATAAAGCACTCAACAAAATCTGCATAAAATTCGTTTGATTTATTCTTTTCCTCACCGAAATACAATGTGTAAAATACAGCGTGTATTTGATCTCGGTCGAGTGACGGGCATTTATCCTCAACTGCCGCATCCAGCTTTCCGTATGCGTATTTCATATCGTCAATAAACTGCACATAAGCAGACGATGCCGTATCAGATCCCGAATCGTCAAACGAGAATATATTCAGGAAAGCCGCAACAATTCCGACTATCATTAAAATAACGCCGACAATAACCGAACCGACTATCATCCAAACCCTTTTATCCGTTGCCGCCGTTATAATCAGCTTGACGGCTGTTGGACTAAGTGCCATTTTTCAACACCTCCCGATTATGTCATTGTTATTCCGTTTTCCTCTTCCGTAAATTTCAATTCTTCCGCATCTGTGCTATATAAAACCTCATTACAGTCCATACACTCTATCGAAAAACATTCTCCGTTTCCATAGGATGTAAGTTCAACGGAATGACCTATATGTTTTTCAAGTCTGTCACCTTTTTCCTCAGCATAAAGAATGAAATCGTCCGTTTTGTTACGGATAACTGTTTGCTCGTCGACACTTATACATTCCAATTTCAAATTTTTCGCATAATTTTCGGCATATTCACTCAAATAAAATTCACGGCAAGTCATCTTATATTCACTCTCGCATTTTTGTTCAATCACGTTTTTTATAACAGCTTTTTCTTTATCTGTAGGAACATACTCTCTCATATATACTTTATCGGCCGTATCTATATCATAGATAACATCCAGCTCATCGGTCATCGGATTAAATTTTGCATATAAATTCACCCATACATCGTCATTATTAAGCGTATTGATTCCAAACTTCTTATCGCAATCAAACCAACAGTCCAAAAATATGCTTATTGCACTTTTATCTCTGTCCAATTCAAGATCCTCGGTTATTTTAATATCGCTTTCTTCAAATGTGTTAAAATAATCTTTTTTCACTTTTTCCGCCTCCTTTTAAGTTAGGTTCATTCCGCCGTTTTGTTCGTTCTCAAAATATTCCGTCAAATAATCAAAGTCATTCTGCAATATTTCCTCATCAGTCATTTCAAGGTGATTACGAAGTGTGTTATACAGTTCCTCAC
>CAYYEB010000328.1:0-1507 GCA_964470725.1 uncultured Lachnospiraceae bacterium
TGCGGATATCTGAGCATACCAGGTACACCATATCCATCATGTTCTGGATATTCCGGAAGCCATATGCCTTACGGATAATCAGCTTGATTTTGTTGTTGGTTGCTTCGATCCTCGCATTGCTCAGGCCAAGACGGATCGTATTCAGGATGTGATCCTTATGGCGCTTGATCTTCTTGTAGAGTTCCTTGAATGCCGGTATTCTGCTGTGACTCGCCCACCAGAGCCAGCGCTTCAGATCAGTCTCCGCTTGTTCGACATCAGTTGACTTCAGGAGGAGCCGAAGGGACTCCTTCAGACGATAAGCTCTGTACAGCTGAGGATCATTTGCCTGGATCATATCCAGCCGAATCTGCTGGTTCTCAGTCAGATGCTCCGGCGCCTTGCCGAGCGCATAGCTGGAGTTCTTGATCTCTGATGCCTTGGTCTTGGCTGCCTGGACCTTAGCGGCGATCTTGTCATCTGCCTTCGGACGGCCGCGTTTTTGTGGGTTGTCCCTGGAGAGCTGCTGAGCCTTCTCATAAGCGGCACGCCAGCGGTCCTTGCGGACTTCGTCAAGCGCATCCATGGCCCATTCGACTACGTGGAAGGGGTCGACACAGCGCTCACAATCAGGAGTGAACTCGTTAACACAGTCTGTGATCCAGCGGGCTCCATCTCCGGTCACGACCCTGATGCTGGCAAGCTGCTCATCGGTGAGGCCTTTATAAAACTGCTCGAGCACTGATTTACCGTGCCCGTCGGCGACCCAGACAACCGTGTTGGTATCGTGATTCACGACCACTGTGATGTACTTGTGGCCCTTACGGTAGCTGGTTTCATCGATGCCAATGTTCACCAGTCCGTTCAGACGTTTAGCTCGTTCCGGTTCAAGGTCGTGCAGCGCTCTGGACATACAGCTGCCGACTGTCTGCCAGTCGATCCGCATGTAGTTGGACACAGCGCTGCGTGGCAGGTACTCAACGAGCCATGCAACTGTCAGGTCAAAGTCCTTGGTGAAGCTGCTCTGCGGGTATGCCCACGGGACAGCCGCGGTGACAACGCCATGTTCCGGGCAGGTAACACGGTGGGTAGGGGCCTCAACCTCCACGAGGATACCAGCGAAGTCCAGACCGCGCCAGACCTTATTATTCTTAGCCTGACGGTCGTATCGGGGGAGGTTTCTCCTTCCGCAGAAGGGGCAGTCATCCTGATGCCAGACATTAGGACGGGCTTTGATCCGAAGGTGGGTAACACCATCCACATCGTTGTAAAAGTTGTGGGATTCTACAACGGTGTTCTTGACATTAAGCAGTTTCTTACATAAGGTATCAGCAGAAGCCATCCGGGTACTCCTTTATCGTTGATGTTTGGTCGCTGATACTTTACAGGAACCGGGATGGCTTTTTCAATATGTAGTTGTAAAAAATGGTTGGCGAGGCGGGGCTATCTACCCACAATCATGCCCGAAGCCTCCTATTTGAATTATGAAAAAGACGGGAAGACCCTCAAGCTTCCGGAGGAGAATACG
>CAYYEB010000329.1:0-1493 GCA_964470725.1 uncultured Lachnospiraceae bacterium
TATAACAAGCCGGCATATGTTTTGCAATGTCAGGGTTGCGGCTCATTTTTTCCCAGGAATTACGGTATTTTTATCGGAAATTCCCTCCACTTGCGTAAAAAGAACGCACATGTTATAAATACATATAAGAATATGAAGGAAACGAGCAAACTCATGTCACTTTATTCAGTTGTCGTTCCGGTCTATAATTCCGAGCATACCCTGGAGGAATTGTACCGGCGGCTCAAAAAAGTATTTGATGAGGAGCTGAAACGCCCCTTTGAACTTCTTCTTGTTGATGACAGCTCCCATGACAAGTCCTGGGAAATTATGAAAAAGCTCCGCGAAGAGGATTCCCGAGTCCGTATTTTTCAGATGGCCAAAAATTTCGGTCAGCATCCGGCTCTTCTTTGCGGATTTCATTATGTAAAGGGAGATTTTGTCATCACAATGGATGACGACCTCCAGCATCCTCCGGAAGAACTTCCGAAAATGATTCATGTCATGGATGAACGTGATGATGTGGATGTCATTCTGGCGCGTTATGAAAACAGAAAACACAGTCTGATCCGTAAAATCGGCACCCGTATCTCCGTCAATATGACCACAAAGATGCTGCACAAGGATCCAAATCTGGAAATCACATCTTTTCGTCTGATGCGCCGCTTCATTGTCGAGGCAATCAAAGATACGAAGGTGCATGAGCCACAGATCGGAAATCTTCTTGTGGCTTCGTCCAACCGCATTATCAATGTAGATGTACGCCATGATGCACGTGCCTACGGACACAGCGGATATACATTTAAGGAACTGAAGCGGGAACTTTTCTATGATATTACGACGCATTCCGCGCTCCCGCTCATCATCGTACGGGATTTCGGTGTGATCGTCTTTCTGATCAGCCTGATACTCGGAATTATCTTTCTAATCCAGTATGCACTCGGAATTATCACGGTTCCCGGATGGACAAGCATCATATTGGTGCTTCTGGCTTCCACAGGACTTACACTCCTTTCAATCGGAACGCTCGGGGATTATATGATGCACATTCTGGATCAGTCCAAGGACCTGCCCCATTATGTGCTGCGTCAGAAAGATATTGATACAACTACCGAAGATCACTATAAGCCGGTGGATCCGGATCTTGAGGAGAAGCAATGAAAGAAATCGGCGGTTATTTTGAATTTGAACATTTTGAGGGTCAGGAATACTATCCTGACCTTTTCAAGTTTAATCTGGGACGCTGCGCCATCACATGGTTCTTAAAACAGGCGGACTGCAAGACAGTCTTTGTCCCGTATTTTCTGTGCGATTCCGTCACGGATGCCTTGAAGAGTGCGGATATTATTGTGCGCAGATATCACATTCAGAAAAATTTTCTTCCGGATTTTTCCGAAATTCCCCAGTCTCCCCTTCCGGGAGATGTCTGGATTCTTGTTTTGAATTATTACGGTCAGCTGACGGATCATGATGCGCGTTCTATTCACGAAACATATCAGAACGTCCTCTTCGAC
>CAYYEB010000330.1:0-1492 GCA_964470725.1 uncultured Lachnospiraceae bacterium
TCTGACAACTCAATTATACCATCTCGGCAATACCACTTCTATCCGTTATTTGATATTTACGGTCGGTGTGTGTGATTGGTTCTCTAGACTTTGAATGTGGTTATTCCAACGTGGGAACTGACCCAGGGGAAATCTGCCTCACAGCAGTAATGTCATAATCCTACAAAATGCTTCATAGACACTTGCTTTTGTCAATAGTCGAACATATGTTTATGAAAATTTAAGGTAACCTGTCATCGATTTTGTGAGATTTTAGGGGATAAATGATATGTTTTTGAAGTTTAAAGTTCCGATTCCTGAGGCTCCCGGAAAGCTGGTACGGAAAAAGAGAGGTGGACAAACCTATATTGAATACGAATATAGCCGAACTTACGATCCGGTAAAGAAGTATACTTATCCAAAAAGAGCGTCGATAGGACGTGTTGATCCGGAGGATCCGGATATGATGACGCCAAATGAAAATTTCCTGAAGTATTTTCCGGATTCCGAAATCCCGGATGAGATGGATCGGTCTGACAGAAGCCCTTATCTGAATATCGGAACCTATGTTGTTCTGCATAAGCTGATAATAGATACCCGCCTGGACGATCATCTGAAAAAATATATGGATGAAAAAGACAGAGGCCTTCTTCTGGACCTGGCAAGCTACAGTATTGTTGCAGAGAATAATGCAGCCCAGTACTACCCGGATTATGCCTATTGTCATCCGCTCTTCACTCCGGATATGCATATGTATACGGATTCTAAGATATCGGATTTTCTGCATGAAATCAGACCTGAGCAGTCCGTAGGCTTCTTAAACAGTTGGAATAAGTCACGAAATAAAAAACTGAAAGTCTATCTTTCTTATGATTCTACAAATAAAAGCTGTGAGGCCGGAGACATCGATCTTGCGGAATACGGAAAAGCAAAAGTAGATACAGGATCCCCTATTATCAATTACTCTATTGCCTGCGACAGTAAAAATAAGGAGCCTCTGTTTTATGAGCTTTATCCGGGAAGTATTAACGATGTATCACAGCTCACCTGTATGGTGGATAAAGCTTATGGATATGGATATCGAAATCTTGGATTCATACTGGATAGAGGATATTTCAGCCGAAAAAATCTGTCCTACATGGATCAAAAGGGATATAGTTTTCTGATTATGGCAAAAGGAATGAAGGAATTCATTCAGGCTATCGTCTTGGAGAATAAGGGAAAGTTTGAAAATAAACGATCAAACTATAATGACCGGTATGATGTGTATGGCACAACTGTCGTGAAGCCTCTTTATGATGGCGATGAGAAGAAGCGCTATATTCATCTTTACTATAGTGACGGGAAAGCCTATGCCGAGAAGCAGGATATTAAAAATAAGATCAGAAGGTTGAAGTTATATTTGCAAAAATGCATAGGAAAAGAATGCGATTTTGGACCGGAAATCAAAAAATATTTCTATTTGAATTATGAAAAAGACGGGAAGACCCTCAAGCTTCCGGAGGAGAATACG
>CAYYEB010000331.1:0-1492 GCA_964470725.1 uncultured Lachnospiraceae bacterium
ACGGCTTAAGAGTCGGTGTTATTAAGGATTGGAGCTCCAAATGGTATGCAGAGAAAGATTTCGCTGACAACCTGATTGAAGATCATGAGATCAGAGAGTTCCTGAAGAAGAGATTATACAGCACGGGAGTTTCCAAGATTGAAATCGAACGTGCATCAGACCGCATCAAGATCACGGTTTGGACATCAAAGCCGGGTCTTGTCATCGGCAAGGGCGGTTCTGAAATCGAGAAGCTGAAGGCTGAACTCAATAAGAAGCTCGGCAAGAAGGCTCTGATCGATGTCAAGGAAGTGAAGCGCCCGGATCGTGACGCACAGCTTGTTGCTGAGAACATTGCACTTCAGCTTGAGAACCGTATTTCCTTCCGTCGTGCTATGAAATCTGCAATGCAGAGAACTATGAGAGCAGGAGCCAAGGGTGTGAAGACAACATGCTCCGGCCGTCTCGGTGGTGCAGATATGGCTCGTAAGGAATCCTACAGTGAGGGAACCATTCCGCTTCAGACACTTCGTGCCGATATCGACTATGGCTTTGCAGAAGCTGATACACAGTATGGCAAGGTTGGTGTAAAGGCATGGATTTACAACGGTGAGGTACTTCCTACTAAGTCTAACAAGGAAGGGAGCGATAAATAATTATGTTAATGCCGAAGAGAGTAAAACATAGAAAGCAGTTCCGTGGCTCCATGAGAGGAAAGCCAACAAAGGGAACAAAGATGGCATATGGCGATTTCGCACTTGTTGCAACTGAGCCATGCTGGATTAAATCCAATCAGATCGAAGCAGCCCGTGTCGCTATGACTCGTTACAACAAGCGTGGCGGCAAGGTCTGGATTGACATTTTCCCGGACAAGCCGGTTACCGCAAAGCCTGCTGAAACACGAATGGGTTCCGGCAAGGGTTCTGTTGAGTACTGGGTTGCAGTTGTAAAACCGGGCCGTGTACTTTTTGAAATTGCAGGTGTTCCGGAAGAGGATGCAAGAGAGGCTCTTCGTCTTGCTATGCACAAACTTCCCTGCACATGCAAGATCGCTTCCAGAGAACAGCTGAATGGCAAGTCCGAAGCAGAAGGCGGTGAACAGGCATGACAAAGATTAATAAATATTTGGAAGATTTAAGAGGCAAGTCCGCTTCAGAATTACAGGACGAGCTGGTTGCAGCAAAGAAGGAACTCTTCAACCTGAGATTCCAGAATGCAACAAATCAGCTTGACAATACGGCCAGAATCAAGGAAGTACGCAGAAACATCGCGCGTATCCAGACAGTCATTGTTGAGCAGGCTCATGCTGCAAAGGAGGCATAAGGTATCATGGAAGAAAGAAACCTCAGAAAGACGCTTGTCGGCAAAGTGGTAAGCAATAAGATGGATAAGACAATTGTCGTTGCCGTCGAGAATCATGTTGCGCATCCGCTCTACAAAAAGATCGTCAAGAGAACATACAAGCTGAAAGCTCATGATGAAAAAAATGAGTGCAATATCGGCGACACGGTAC
>CAYYEB010000332.1:0-1483 GCA_964470725.1 uncultured Lachnospiraceae bacterium
TCAACTACCTCGACGGGAGGCAGGTCAAGAGCGGCACGGGGCTCGTGCGGGAGGCCTGGGAGGTCTCGACCGCAGGCTACTCCAAGGACTCTGACAAGCCATGGTTCGACGCGCGCGGGAAGGTCAGGCGGGTGTGGATCGACGAGTCGCTGGAGCAGGTCTCCTTCCCGGACGTCTCCTACTGGTTCGCCAACATGCCCCAGCTCACCGACGTCTTCGGGCTCCAGCACGTGAGGGGCGTGACCAAGGCCACGCAGTGCTTCGCCTCGTGCGGCGAGCTCCGCTCGATCTGGGCCCCTGGGTTCGACGCCTCGGGCATCACGAGCTGCTTCATGGCCTTCTACTCCTGCCGCAAGCTCGTGGGCGGCCACCTCGACGTGCCCAAGGACACCTCCGGCAAGGCGGGCTTCTCCACCGGCGCGGGCGGGTTCCTCGTGGACCCCGCCGACGACCAGCGCCGCTGGGCCAACGCCTGGCTCTACGCGGACGGCTCGCTCGTGGTGACCAGGGACGGCGCCGCGGACGCCTCCAAGGCGCTCGCGGCGGGCGGCACGCTCTGCGCCAACGCGCGCTACAACGCGCTCGGGTCGATGCCCTGGCACGAGCTGCGCGACACCGTGGCGTCGGTGACCTTCGCGGCCGACATGTACGGCGTGGAGGAGCTCTGCATGGACTACTGGTTCTACAACTGCAAGGCCCCGGCAATCGCGTTCTCCGGCTGGGACAACCTGATGGTGGCGAGCATGGAGTTCTGCTTCAACGGCTGCGTGAACCTGCGGTCGCTCGACCTGCGCGGGCTCGTGCCCTCCGGGTGCAAGAGGTGGAACTACGCCTTCGCGGGCATGAGCGCGCTCACGACGATCCTGGTGTCGGACGGCTGGTCGCTGCCGACGGTGCTGGCCTCCAGCTCGAACACGTTCTACGGCGACTCCAAGCTCGTGGGCGGCAATGGGACGGCCTATGACGGCGCAAAGACCAGCGCGAGCATGGCCGTCATCGACAGGGCCGGGCAGGCGGGATACCTCACCGCGGGGTGATTCCGCGCGTAAGGCCGCTGGTTTGTGACCCCCTGAGACGATGTGCCCCAAGAAGGACGTCGTCGAAGGGGGCCTTTTCGTTGGAGACGGTGATCGTGGCGCTCATATCGGGCGCGGTGACGCTGGCCGGCGTGCTGGCGAGCAACTCCAAGTCGCGCGCGGTGATGGAGCAGAAGATCGACGAGCTGACGAGGCGCGTCGAGAAGCACAACTGCCTGGTGGAGCGGACCTACCTGCTGGAGCGCGACGTGGCGGTCCTCAGGAACGACGTCGAGGGCTTGGAGCGGAAGGCGGGCAAGGATGAGTGAGTTCCTGACGGGAAACGAGTGGTACTGGAGGCTCGCGCGAACGGTCGTGCAGGGGGTGCTGGGCGTCATCGTCGCCAACCTGGACCTGCTGGTGGGGACCATGGCGCTGGGGCCGGAGTGGAAGGCGCTCGTCGTGGC
>CAYYEB010000333.1:0-1476 GCA_964470725.1 uncultured Lachnospiraceae bacterium
TGTTGTGGTCAAGCATTTTTGTAACATTAGTGGCTGAAAAAATTCTTCATCTGCCGATCCTTGACTGAACCTGCCTGAAGCGTTGTCTCCATCTTACCGATGGCGATAAACTCAGGAACAGATTTCATTGAATTCACCATCTTTTTGTCAGCGTAGCGCTTCATCCAGAACCCGTCAAGGACAAGCCCTTTGGGTCGGCTGTATTTACCTCCGGCTCCAAATCTTGGAACAGATTATGCGGCATAGCGTGCCTCATACGGTGTCTTGTAGTGATCGTAAGAGTGAGGGCGCACATGGTTGTATGTGACATATGCAAACTCATCAATTGCCGAGTATAGATCTTGATCCGTCTTGTAACTGTGTTCATAAATCAGCTCATTTTTGAGCGTGTTGAAATAGCGTTCCATCGGAGCGTTGTCATATGGATATCCGGCTTTGCTCATGCTCTGCGTTACCTTCATACGCTCGCAGTAGTCCACAAATTCTTTGGACGTGAACTGGCTTCCCTGATCGGAATGCAGGATCAGAACACCTTTGATCGGTGGCTGAGATTCTATCGCCTTTCTCAGTGTCCGGATTGCCAGATCTGCCGTGATGTTCTGGTCTGTGATGCTGGCGATAACGCTGCGGTCATGAAGATCAATGATCGTGCAGTTATAGCGCTTACTGCCATCATCCAGAAACAGATATGTGAAATCCGTACACCATTTTGTGTTGATTTCGTCGCATGAGAAGTCCTGCTCCAGAATGTTGGGAAACACCTTGTGAGGCTTTCCTTTACGGTATTCTGGGCGTTTACGGCGTACAACAGACATCAGGCCCATCTCAGAATTCATATATTTATGGACAGTCAGCGTGCTCAAAGTGATGCCTTCGCGCTCTAGATAGACCTTCATCTGTCGGTAGCCGTCCACACCGTTGTGCTTGTGATAGATTTCTTCTATTTTGTCTTTGTTTTTTTGCTTTCGCTCCTCATAAGCGGCTTTCCGATGCTTTTTATAATTGTAGTATGCATTCGGATAAATTTTCAGCCGTCGCAGGAGCCAGCGAAGTCCAAATAAATCGTGATATTTGTCGATGAACCGGTAAGCCGTTAACCGATTTCCTTCGCAAAGAATGCCGCTGCTTTTTTTAAAAAGAGATTCTCCTTTTTCGCTTCGTCTAGCTCTCGGCGTAAGCGCAGATTCTCCTTCATAAGATCAGCTTCATTTTTGGCAGATGGATCCGCCTGGCTTTTTTCCTGGCATTCTTTGTTGAATTCTTCGCACCACTTGGAAATGGAGGCTTTGGAGACTCCATATTCCGCGGTAATGCTTTTATAAGTTCGTCCTTCTTCCAGATGGAGCTGAACGATCTTACGCTTGAATTCTGGTTCGTACTTGTGTGGCATGATTGACCTTCTCCTTTACTTTAAAGTATGACATATGTGTCAAATTTAATCAGCCACTCTCGTTACAACGTTACTATATCACCTCA
>CAYYEB010000334.1:0-1471 GCA_964470725.1 uncultured Lachnospiraceae bacterium
GTTAAAGCTTACTGATTCTCTCCAGCGCCTTCTTCGTATTTTCGTGTGTGCCGAATGCGGTCAGGCGGAAGTAGCCTTCTCCGTGAGGGCCGAAGCCCGATCCCGGTGTGCCGACGACATTGGCATTTTTCAGAAGGTAATCGAAGAAATCCCAGGATTTCATGTTGTCAGGTGTCTTCAGCCAGATATACGGCGCATTGACACCACCGTAAACGGTATACCCCATATCCTGAAGGCTGTCATGGATGAGTTTTGCATTTTCCATGTAGTATCCGACAAGTTTCTTCAAAGATGCCTTGCCTTCCGGTGTATAGCAGGCAGCACCGGCCTTCTGTACGATGTACGGTGCGCCGTTGTACTTGGTGCCGTGGCGGCGTGCCCACATGTCATGAAGAGAAGCCTTGCCCATCTTCAGATCCTTCGGAATGACGGTAAAGCCGAGACGCACGCCTGTAAATCCGGCATTCTTGGAGAAACTGCGGATTTCTATCGCACAGGTTCTTGCGCCGTCGCATTCGTAAATGGAGTGCGGAATCGCAGGATCGGAAATGTAGGATTCATATGCAGCATCATAAATAATGACACTCTTGTGCTCGTTTGCATAATCGACCCATTTCTGAAGCTGCGGTTTTGTGATTGCCGCGCCTGTCGGGTTGTTCGGGAAGCACAGATAGATGATGTCAGCCTCTTCCTTCGGAAGATCCGCTACAAAGCCATTCTCTTCTGTGCACGGCATGTAGATCACATTGCTCCAATATCCTGTCTTCGGATCATAGGTGCCTGTTCTTCCTGCCATGACATTGGAATCTACATAGACCGGATATACCGGGTCACTGACTGCTACCTTATTGTCGATATCAAAGAGTTCCTGGATGTTGCCGGAATCACTCTTTGCACCGTCTGATACGAAGATCTCATCCGGTTCAATCTTGCAGCCACGGTCCTGATAATCGTTCTTTGCGATTGCATCTCTGAGGAATTTATATCCGAGATCCGGTGCATATCCCTTGAATGTCTCTGCCTTTGACATTTCATCGACGCCCTCATGCAGAGCCTTGATGATCGGAGCCGTCAGGGGCTGTGTCACATCGCCGATGCCCATGCTGATGACATCCTTATCGGGATTTTCCGCTCTGTATTCCGTCACCTTTTTTGAGATTGTGGAAAAAAGATAACTGCCCGGAAGTTTCAAGTAATTTTCATTTACCTTAAACATAATATCCTCCTGTATGTGTTTTTCCGTATTTCCTATTATACTAACATAACTTTTTTATCGTTGCTATTTGCAATTACGATGTTGCCGCTGTCGGTCGCAGGGATATCTGTTCTCTTTCTCTGATATACAGGGGCTCAGGTCATGGTTTGATTGCTCCGGGCGTCCGAGTTCCGCCGGTTCTTATATGAATGCAAGCCTTAAGGCGCAGCATGAATTTAGAACCGCTGCGAGAACGAGCGAGCGGGAGCGTCCCGG
>CAYYEB010000335.1:0-1463 GCA_964470725.1 uncultured Lachnospiraceae bacterium
ATCGGCTCATCAATGCTCTTATCCTTCACAACGTTATAATCTGCACCGACATGCATCTCGCGACCGTCAATCCGAATAAAGCGGATGCGACAGTTCAACGGAAACTGAAGTTCATTCTTTGCAAAGAGTAGTACCGCTGCATTGGTCAGATGTTCCTCTCCGTTATCGTTCAGCAAAAAGCCTCTAGCACGAAGCACCTGGCGGTCATCCAGTCCTGCTGCTCCAATCCGTTCTTTGTAACGCTTCAGGAGTTCCGGATCCAGATCCTCGACAGTAGCATACAGGCAGACTTCATCTTCAAAGTTCCTGGAACCTTTCTCATATTCCAGATTTCGGAGATTATCTCCCAGCATCTGCTTGGTTCTATCCCCGATCCGAAGCCAGGTTTCATCATTATTGGTCCGGATGATTTGATGCTCGCTGCTCGAAATGTGGAGCAAAAGCAGCCTGTCAGGCTTTCCTTTGTCGTTTGTGATATCGACAAATTCTTCCTGGTACCGCGGCATCGGCTTGCAGAAATCCTTCGGTGCATTGATAAAATCATTGATCCTATCTTCTCCGACAGAATTGACACCTTCCAGAGTTCTCTTCTTGTCGCTGATGCCAAGCACTATCGTCCCACCGTCCGCATTGGCGAATGCAGAGATCAGTGGTGCCAGCTCCGCGACACGAATCTGTGCTGATTTCCTGTCAAAATATTTGTTTTCATGCTCTCGCTGCATATATTCCAATGACAGCAGCGAATTGATCTTCGAACCTATGCTCATGATACTTTCCTTTTCCTATTTCGTATCAATCTTTCTCTTCTCAGGGTCTTGATCCTGCTTTATCTGATCTTTGTTATTCTGAAGCATCCGTAAATATGCCAGCAATCTTCTTTTATTACCCTCAGATAAATCATGAAATTCTCTTGCAAATTCTACCTCTATATCATCGGCATAAAAAAGTGTACTGTCTTTTCCGCGATTTTTCTCAGTCCTTCCGATGAGCAGTTCTTCAGGTGTAATCTGAAGCGCCTCGCATATCACCATGATTTTGTCGGACCCAGGGTTGGTGTTTCTTCTCTTCCAGTCAAAAATCGTGAATCGTGAAATGCCTGTCATTCTTGATAATTCCGGCACTGAGATTTCTTTTTCTCTCAGTATCTGAAATAGTCTTTCGCTTATAGTCATAAACGGCCATCCTTTGTTGGTATATACCAACAATAGCATGTATCTTTTTCACTCGCAATAACGTTTTAAAATCAACAGTTGAGATTTTCTCTCCACCTTGTTCATCGTAAGTGTCATTCGACAGACGGCGATTCAAAATACTGTAATGAATCAAATAAAAGAGCCGCAAATGTAACTTTGCTTTACATCAGCGGCTCATTATAACTTCTTCTGTTTTTATTGGGCTTGATTATTCCTCGCATCCTTGATCCGATAATAATCTTCTAAATCTACATCAATTCTGACTTTTGT
>CAYYEB010000336.1:0-1439 GCA_964470725.1 uncultured Lachnospiraceae bacterium
TGCGTTTGTGGATCTCGGGCCGGCACGATTCTTGTGAGATTTCGTGCGCTTGCTATAGTTTTTCAGCAGAGAGTTTTGTTCTTGTTTCAAGTATGTTTAAGTTTCTAACCTTTTCAGTTAAATACGAGTCAGACAAAACTATCTCCCGGACGCGAATCAAAAACGATTTTGAGCGCCGGGAGATATGTTTTGCTGACGAGTACGCCAGACGGTTTTCTATGCTTTATATCGGCAGTTCAGATAATAATCATCGCATCTCCGAAGGAGAAGAAGCGATACTTCTCTTCCACGGCGTGCTTATACGCCGCCATGATGTGATCCTTTCCGGCAAATGCGGATACCAGCATGATCAGAGTGGATTCCGGAAGGTGGAAGTTTGTAATAAGTCCATCCATAATCTTCCATTTGTATCCGGGATAAATGAAGATACTTGTCCAGGCAGAGCCGGGCTGCAGAATACCGTTCTCATCCGTAGCAGATTCCAGCGTACGGCAGGATGTGGTTCCAACACAGACCACCCGCTTTCCGGCCTTCTTCGTCGCATTGATGAGTTCCGCAGCTTCCGGTTTTACAATATACATCTCGGAATGCATATGATGCTTTGTTACATCCTCAACCTTTACAGGACGAAATGTTCCAAGTCCCACATGCAGCGTGACATGTGCAATATTTACACCTTTTGCCTTGATTCTCTCCAAAAGTTCTTTTGTAAAATGCAGCCCCGCCGTCGGAGCAGCCGCAGATCCGTCATATTTTGCATAGACGGTGTTATACCTGGTCTGATCCTTCAGCTTATGATGAATATAAGGAGGTGTCGGCATCTCTCCAAGCTTTGAAAGTTCTTCCTCAAAGATTCCGTCATAAGTGAACTTCAGTTTTCTGTTTCCCTCGTCGAGAATCTCCTCTACTTCGGCGGACATCGGATAATGGCCGTTTTCATCCGGTTCTCCGAAGTCCACAACCGTACCGACCTTCATCTTCTTGCCCGGTTTTACAAGAGTTTCCCATTCATTTTCCGAAAGGCGTTTCAGAAGCAGTACTTCTATTTTTCCTCCGGTCTGATCACGATGACCATAAAGACGTGCCGGAATTACCTTTGTGTCATTGATGACAAGGCAGTCACCGGGATTCAGATAATTGATGACATTTTCAAAAGTATCATCCTTATACTCACCCGATTCCCGATTCAGATAAAGCAGTCTTGAATCGGAACGCTTTTCAAGCGGGTCCTGTGCAATCAGTTCCTTTGGAAGATCATAGTAAAAATCTGATGTTTTCATTTCTTCTGCAGACAAAACATATCTGCGCTCCTTTTTGTATTTTTGCAATTAGTGATTATATCATATGACTCAAGACGAATATAGTACTTTAAGCCATTCGATAAGTGCCTACTATTCTCATATTTTCAGACTACCGCAAAATCAGAATATTCTATCTGC
>CAYYEB010000337.1:0-1418 GCA_964470725.1 uncultured Lachnospiraceae bacterium
GTTGCCTTGCCGTTGCCGAACTTCTTGTTCGCCATTGCCTTCATATTCAGGTCTTCTATGCACACAAGGTCATACCGATTGGCTATCTCGGTACTTCTTTTATGCAGGAAGTCCTTCCTTTGATTTGCGGAATGATGATAGATTTTGTTGACTCTGCGCTGCTGTTTGAGCCAGTTCTTGGATTTCGGTTCTCCCTTATGGCTGCCTGTTTTCCGAGAAAGCGCACGTTGGGCGTGCCTTAGCTTCTTCTGGCTCTGACGGAAGTATTTCGGCATATTGGCGCAATGGCCGTTGGACGCCATAAACAGACCATCAGACTTATAGTCAAGCCCTATGGCAGAGAGTTTGTCCTCTTTTTTGGAAATGGAGGTAATGAAAGATGCAAATTCATACAACATGGAAACATAATAACAGCCGGAAGAATCTTCTGACAGGGTAGCTGATTTCAGCTTCCAGGAAGGATCAGGCATACGATGCAGGACAGCCTTCAGATCTCCGACTTTCGGAAGATGAATTTTGCTGTTTTCAATCCGGATTGTAGGCTGACTGTATGTGCCGGATTTCTTATCGAAAGGAATCTGACAGTTAGTCGTATAGGATTTCTTACTGCGATGCTTTGACTTGAATTTCGGCGGTTCCGCATTGTGATCGACATAGCAGTTCTTATAGGCTGTCTGGAGGTTCATCTGTACATTGGCGAGAGCAAGGCTGTCCACTTCCTTGAGATATGAATACTCTTTCTTGTACTTCGCCGGTGTCACAGTAAGAACCTTGTGATGCTCTTTATAGTATGCCTGTTTTTCCGCAAGCATAAGATTCCAGACCTTACGGCAGCAGCCAAAGGTCTTTGCAATCAGGGTACGCTGTTCAGTTGTCGGATAGATCCTGTACTTTATGGCTTTATTTGCCATGATTTTTCTCTCCCTGTGACTGAATGTATTGCCGTATCGTTTCCGCAGAAGCGCCGCCCGTTGTCAGCAGGCAGTAGCTTTTTGACCAGAACATTTCCTTCCAAAGACATTTTCGGATGTTCGGAAATTCCTTCTTGATCAGGCGGCTGGAAGCGGATTTATAAGCATTGAGAAACTTGGACAGTTCGGAATGGGGCTGCCCCCGAAAGAGGACATGCACGTGATCCACATCATGATTCCATTCTTCCACTGTGATGTGATAATCGGTCCCGATACGGATGAAAATATCTTTCAGACGGTTGGAAATGTCATCAGTAATCACCTTGCGGCGGTATTTTACACACATGATAAGGTGGTACTGAAGCATGAACACCGAATGATTATTTGTATCTAATTTCATTGATATATCCTGTTTATGTTATATTTACCACTGAGTATAGTATATCATATATGTAGGGAGATTACAATGGAGGAAAAGAATAAGAGAAAGAAAAGCGCCGCGTATTC
>CAYYEB010000338.1:0-1416 GCA_964470725.1 uncultured Lachnospiraceae bacterium
CCGTTCCTTCCGGCAGTTTGTCCGAATCCGCAAAATACATCGAGCTTGGAAACGCGATATATCCCTGCTGTCTTGTCTCCTCATGCGCTGAAAAATTTCTTGCCATTCTTTCACTCCTGTTGTGTCCATTATAGTGACCATATTCTTATGTGTCTCACGGAAATTTGTCACATAAATACGTTATTTTGACTTTTTCATTCATCTGTTCGCAGGATGTCAGAATTTATTTTCTTATAATAATGCATCAGGATCCGCTTCGCAAAGCGGATAAGCTTCGGATTGCTTTTTTTATTCCGGGAAGATATAGTTACATGAGTAAGAATAAGTCTTATTTGAGGGAAGAGTTATGATCACGATAAAGGAAATTGCAAATGCGCTGCAGGTCAGCACCACCACAGTCTCCAATGTCATTCACGGAAAGACGAAGGAAGTCTCTCCGCGAACTGTGGAAAGAGTTCAGAAGTATCTGGATGAGGTTCACTACGTTCCGAATATCAATGCGCAGAATCTGGCCCAGAACCGTTCTAAAATCATCGGTGTCGTTTTGATGCAGGAATATTATCAGGATGTCAATCTTTTTAAGGATCCTTTTGCAATGGAACTTATCGGTTCTCTGGAACAGGCCATTTCCGCTGCCGGATATTATATGATGCTTTATATTTCCGACAGCGCCTCGCAGCTTGTAAAATATATTTCCACCTGGAACGCAGATGGTCTCATACTCTTTGCCACAGCCGAGGATGCGGCCCTGAAAATCGGTAAATATTATAAAAAGCCGGTTGTTTTTATCGATACCTATATCAACAGGGGCACAGTACGCGACCTAAACCAATGGTACGTCAATATCGGTCTGCAGGATGAAGAGGCCGCCTATGAAGCCGTACAATACCTCATTCACTGCGGCCATAAAAAGATCGCCTTTCTGACAAGAAATATGCTCGGAGAGGACCATATCCGTTTTCAGGGATATCTAAGGGCCATGAAAGATGCCGGATTGGCCACGGGTCCGAAGGATCTCCTGCTGGCCTATCATACTGAAACCAAACAGCGTATATCATACGAGGCTCTGGCCGAACGTGCAAAAGAGTATACGGCGTTTTCTGCTGTTCCGATACTTCCGCCATTAATCTTATCAACGCACTCGAGGAGAATGGCACTCATGTGCCTGACGATGTCTCCATCATCGGTTTTGATGACAACTGCGCCGCCGCTCTCAGCCGTCCGGCTCTGACGACCGTTCATCAGGATATTTCGGAGAAGGGACGTCTGGCCATTGAACTGCTGATGCAGATGATCGATGGAAACGCTCCCAAGAAGCATACCATTCTGCTGCCGACACGGCTTGTGATACGTGATAGTGTCAAAAGGATTTAGTTCATTTACCTAAACGTGAAAAATCTGCATATACCGCTGTGA
>CAYYEB010000339.1:0-1391 GCA_964470725.1 uncultured Lachnospiraceae bacterium
CCACGCATTTTTTAATTTTGCGTGAGAATTTAGAAAGGAGTTTTTGCGTTGCCGGTCGGCAAAAGATAAAATAAATTTTCACGAAAGGAAAGATAATATATGGAATACAAAAAAAGATATTTAGTAAATATCAACAGCAAAAATATTCACGATACGGAAAACATTCAAAAAGGATGTCAAATCGGTCGTATGAAGGAGTCTAATGCCCTATTTTACGACACTCTGCAAGAAGCATTAGAATATCCAAACAAGGATAATCCCAAAACCAGTAAATGTAAATTTTGTTTTAACAATTCAGTTGTGGAGGATTAATTTATGGATGAAAAAATTTTAATCAAAAGTGAAAGATATAATGTGAAAAAAATTCTGAGTATTCTTTGTACACTGGGAATAATTGCATCAATTATTTTCTCTTTTGTTTCTATTAAATCAGAAATCCGTTATTACAATTGGCGCTACGAACAATATTCCAAAGATCACATTCACGATGATTATTGCTACAACGCTTACGGAAAATTGGAGTGCGATGGTGCTGAATATGAACACCCCATATCAAATGCTATTGAAAGTTACTTTAATAGTGGCTTTTTTATCTCTTTAATAATCATTGCATCAACTTTACTGGTAAGCGGCATAATATATATGTGGCTACGGAGCTATGAATTGACGGTAACAAATAAAAGAGTTTTCGGGAAAGTCGCATTTGGAAAACGGGTAGATCTACCTGTGGATTTTATTTCAGCTATAGGAACAATCAGTTTAATGAAAGGGGTTTCTGTTTCTACAGCTTCGGGCAGAATTAAATTTATTGTTCTAAAAAACTCACAAAAAATCTACGATGTGTTAAATAATATCTTGATTGTGAGACAACAAGATAACCGAAGAGCATCATATCAAGGCAACACTATGGTATCAAGCAATGCCGATGAACTGAAAAAATTCAAAGAGTTACTTGATAGTGGGATTATAACACAAGACGAATTTGATAATAAGAAAAGGCAATTACTCGGATTGAGCCAACCAAATACAGATGTCTACGAACTCATGCAGGATAATTTCAATACAGAAATTGAAAACATTGAAAATGAAACCGAACAGAAATTATCATTATCTGAATTTGCAGAACCGTATAAAAAAAGATTATTTGAATTTATCAAACAGCACAAGAAAAAAACATTCATATCGCTTTTATTGCTTGCAATCATAGTATCGGCAATATTCATCTTTGTGGAGTCAAATAAAACAAAGATTCCTACAGATGACTTCAAAATCTGTGATTATTATGGTGATGTTATTTTGGAAAACGACGATATCGAATCGGCTAAAGAGAAAATTTCAAATGGTCAGAATTGTATCGAATTAAAATTAAGTCAGGAAGGTCAAGAAAAATT
>CAYYEB010000340.1:0-1388 GCA_964470725.1 uncultured Lachnospiraceae bacterium
CAACCCTGTTCAATCAGCTGACAGGATCCAATCAGCATGTGGGAAATTTCCCAGGAGTCACTGTCGACCGGAAGACCGGAATGATCAAGGGTCATCCGAATACGGAGGTCACGGATCTTCCGGGGATTTATTCCATGTCTCCTTATTCTGAGGAGGAAATTGTTTCAAGACAGTTTATCCTGGATGAAAAGCCAACCGGTATCATTAATATCGTAGACGCCACAAATATTGAGCGAAATCTTTATCTTACAATGCAGCTGATAGAGCTGGACGTTCCCATGGTTGTGGCTCTGAATATGATGGATGAGGTACAGGGAAATGGCGGCTCGATCCGAGTCAACCGAATGGAGGCTCTGCTCGGAGTTCCGGTTGTGCCGATCTCCGCAGCAAAAAATGAAGGTGTTGAAGAGCTGATTGAGCATGCGATTCATCTGGCGAAGTACCAGGAACGCCCGAAGCGGCTGGATTTCTGTGATGAAAATGACCATGGGGGCGCTGTACACAGATGCCTTCACGCAATTATGCATCTGATTGAAGACCATGCCGATCATGCCGGAATACCGCTGCGTTTTGCCGCAACAAAGGTAGTCGAGGGAGACGAAAAGGTAATAGAGGCGCTTCATCTGGAGCAAAATGAGAAAGAGATGATCGAGCATATCGTTGTGCAGATGGAGAAGGAGAGAGGACTTGACCGCTCTGCCGCCATTGCGGATATGAGATTTGCCTTTATTGAAAAACTGGTCGCACAGACGGTTATTAAGCCAAAAGAATCCAGGGAACATGAAAGAAGCCGCAAAATAGATAAGATTCTGACCGGAAAATACACGGCGATTCCCGCATTTATCGGAATTATGGCACTGGTGTTCTGGCTGACCTTCAATGTCATCGGCGCATTTTTCCAAAATCTGATACAAATGGGGATAGATTGGCTATCAAAGACTCTTGATGCGGGAATGACCGCGTGGCATGTGAATAAGGTTGTACACTCGCTTGTCATTCACGGCATCTTTGCGGGTGTCGGTTCGGTACTTAGCTTCCTGCCGATTATTGTTACACTGTTTTTCTTCCTGTCACTTCTGGAAGATACGGGGTACATGGCGCGTATCGCTTTTGTAATGGATAAGCTTCTTCGTAAGATCGGTTTGTCCGGACGTTCCATTGTACCGATGCTGATCGGTTTCGGCTGCTCTGTCCCTGCGGTTATGGCATCCAGGACATTGTCTTCCGATCGTGACAGAAAGATGACGATCATGATGATTCCGTTTATGAGCTGTACGGCAAAACTGCCGATTTACGGATTTTTCGTAGCGGCATTTTTCCCGGGCAAGGGCGGACTGATCATGGTGGCACTGTATCTGACGGGAATTCTTGTGGGAATTCTTACGGCA
>CAYYEB010000341.1:0-1357 GCA_964470725.1 uncultured Lachnospiraceae bacterium
TCATAGATACGGAATCTTCCACATGTTTCTCTTTTCTTCAGCTGAAGGGCTTCTATGAGCGGACGCGCTTCAGCGCTCAGAGCCGTTATGATATAAATCATACGTCGATATTTCCTCTACCCGATCACGTAAATAATGTCTGCGGCAGGAAAATAATTGCGCACCCTTTTCCTGCTTCGTGATTTCCATTGTAATCAAAAACTGATGCCAGTGTCAAAATAGCAGATTTTTTCTTTGACTCACCCTTACTGTTCGCACCTATTATGCAGGGCCTCAGATTATAGCCTGATTGATCCGGGCGTCCGAGCACCGCCGGTCATTAATGAATGCAAGCCATCAGGCGTTGCATGAATTTAGGACCGCTGCGAGTGCGAGCGAGCGGGAGCGTCCCGGAACAACAGGCTATAATCTGAGGCCCGTCAGCATTGAGACATGTCTAAACAGCTTATCGCCCTTAATATCGAAAAAGAGGCTGCCGATTGGGACAGCCTCTTTTGGGAAGTGAGGATATAAATTATGAAGTACAAACTGAAATCAGTCTGTAATCGTCTTCTGTGTTTCCTTGTCGAAATAATGTGTCTTGCTCATATCAAAAGCAAATTCTACTGTATCACCCTGACGAGCCGGAGTTCTCGGGCTGACGCGGGCTGTCATCTGTGAACCTGCGAAATCGAAATACAGGAACACTTCTGCACCAAGCAGTTCATATACACGGATCGTAGCCTTGATGGTTGCGTTCTTGTTGACTGCCTTGAATTCCTCTTCGTCATGAATATCTTCCGGACGAATACCAAGGACAACGGTCTTGCCGACATATCCTGCATCCTCAAGATTCTTTGCCTTATCCTTCGGAACAACAAGCTTGTGGCCGCCGACTGTTGCGATGACATCGCTGCCGCTCTTGGAAAGTTCCGCATCCATGAAGTTCATCTGCGGAGATCCGATGAATCCTGCAACGAATTCATTGCACGGATGATCATACAGAACCTGCGGAGAATCAATCTGCTGTACTTCACCGGCCTTCATGACAACGATTCTTGTACCAAGTGTCATAGCCTCGGTCTGGTCATGTGTGACATAGATGATTGTTGCACCAAGTCTCTGATGAAGCTTGGAGATCTGAGTTCTCATCTGTACACGAAGCTTTGCATCCAGGTTGGAGAGCGGTTCGTCCATCAGGAATACCTTCGGGCGACGAACGATTGCACGGCCCATGGCAACACGCTGTCTCTGACCACCGGACAGAGCCTTCGGTTTTCTGTCAAGCAGCTGTTCCAGATCCAGGATCTCAGCAGCTCTGCGAACTTCCTTGTCAATCTCATCCTTCGGTACCTTGCGAAGCTTCAGGCCGAATGCC
>CAYYEB010000342.1:0-1354 GCA_964470725.1 uncultured Lachnospiraceae bacterium
AGGAAAGACTTCAGCCGCTGATTCATTTTCAAAAAGAAACAGGTACCGATCGAACGTAAACGTCAAATCATCCGCCTCCGGACAAATGTAAGCAGCTGACTATTGCATCAGCTGCTCTTTTTATGACATCTTTCCGGCAAGTTGTCCGACCACGGGAGAAACGGATCCAGATCATCCGGGCTGATTTTTCCCTTTTCATCCGCAAGTCCCGGAAGCTCCTCCAGCAGATAGTCCAGATAGTAGTAGATGTTCAACTGGTTCAGTTTCGCTGTTTCTACAATCGAGTAGATCACTGCGCTGGCATCAGCTCCCTTCACAGAGTTGATAATCACCCAGTTCTTCCTGCCGATTGTAAATGGCCGGATTGCCCGTTCGGATGCAGAGTTGTCCATTGGAACATTTCCATCTGTCAGGAATACCCTCAGATATTTCTCCTGCTTCAGGCAGTAGTCAATACCATCCGCTGTTTTTCCACTAGGCAGCACCGTTGTCCCGGACTGGAGTTTTTTCAGCCACGCAAAGAAATCGTCAACAAGCGGTTCAATACGTTTCTTCCGCTCACTGAGCCTTTCTTCTGCGCTGAGATCACGCAAAGTGTTTTCTATATCATATATGTCCGCGATCCGCTTCAGTGCCTGTCCCGCGATTGTGCCCGCCGCACCGGCTTTGTCATTTTTATTCAGTGCTTTAATGGCATCCGCGAAAAACCTTCTGCCGTGAACCCAGCAGTTTGCATTCCTGAATCCGGGTATCAGTTCCTCCAGCTTGTGATACTGCTGCAGGCCGTCTGTTTCGACGATTCCCTGATAGTCTCCGTAGAATTCCAGCGGATATTTATGATCCCGTCCCCTGCAGTATTTATACAAGACGATCTGCCTGTCCTTATTGAACTGTCCCGAACGGTATACCCACATATAGTTTTTATGCCCGGCGGGCCGTTTCCTGTCAGATGGATCATTAGGATCATTGTCATGGATCACCTGGCAGGTAGTCTCATCCGCCTGTGTTACCGGCTGTTTCAGAAGTTCTTCCTTCAGTCTTTCCCATACAGGGGTAAGATATTTCTGTGAAACGCTTATTGTCCAGTTTGCCATTGTCTGGCGGGATATTTTTATCCCATTGGCTTTAAACTGCTGTTCAATCCGGTACAGCGGCATCGCGTTGGTGTATTTTCCATTCAGGATCGCCGCCTCAAGGGAATGGGTGACAACTGAATTCTGCAGCAGGTCTTTCGGACGGTCGGCTCTTAAAAATTCATCCTGTCTGTCTCCTGTTGTTCCAACCGCCACATCCACTTCATGGTCTTCCACAGTGTATCTGGCAGGTTCGCACCTTACCCGGATATATTTGTCGG
>CAYYEB010000343.1:0-1345 GCA_964470725.1 uncultured Lachnospiraceae bacterium
GGCCTCTGTCATGACGCTCGGAATCTGCTGAGGTAAAAAACTCCCTTGCGTAATTGCTTTCCTATCCGTCGAAGCAAAGTTCTTTGCAGAAAATCCTTAGCAAGCGCACGGTATCTTACACATCGACTCCTGAACACAGTGCATACCGGTTCTCATGATGCGAGACCATTGCCCCAAAAAAAGAGCCATACCCTTCGGTACAGCTCCCTTCTTTATGTATATGTTGAAATTTTGCCGAATTACATCAGCTTGCGGAACATAGCCTCGAAGTCCTCGAGTGTTGCTTCTCTCGGGTTGCCCGGTGCGCATGCATCTGCTGCTGCAGATTTGCAGAGGAACGGAAGGTCCTCTGCTTTGAGAGCATCGAGTTTCTTCGGAATTCCGACGTCTTCGGAAAGTTTCTTGACGGCATCGATGGCTGCCTTGCGGTAAGTCTTCTGATCCATGCCTGTAGTGTCAACACCGAATGCTTCAGCGATATGCTTGAACTTGTCACCCGTGTATTCCTGGTTGAATTCCATGACGATCGGAAGCATCATAGCGCAGGCAACTCCGTGCGGTGTATCGTAGACAGCGCCCAGTGTATGTGCCATGGAATGAGCGATTCCGAGTCCGACATTTGAATATGCCATAGCTGTGACATACTGTGCAAGAGCCATGCCCTCACGGCCTTCCGGATCATTGTCCACAGCCTTACGGAGGTTCTTTGCGATGAGCTGGATCGCTTCCAGATCAAGAACATCGGAAAGTTCCCATGCCGCCTTTGTGGTGTAGCCTTCGATCGCATGTGTCAGAGCGTCCATACCAGTGGAAGCCGTAAGCCCCTTCGGCATAGAAGACATCATATCCGGATCAACGACTGCGACATCCGGGATGTCGTTAGGGTCTACGCAGACGAATTTACGCTTCTTTTCCACATCTGTAACGACATAATTGATTGTGGATTCAGCGCCTGTACCGCCTGTTGTCGGGACAGCGATGGTAAATACGGTACGATGTTTTGTCGGAGCCGTGCCTTCAAGAGAACGGATATCGGAAAATTCAGGGTTGTTGATGACAATGCCGATGCCCTTGCCGGTATCCATGGAAGAACCGCCGCCGATGGTGATCATGCAGTCCGCGCCTGCATCTTTGTATGCCTGTACGCCATGCTGGATGTTCTGGATCGTCGGGTTCGGTTTGATATCAGAATACAGATAATAGTCAATGCCATTTTCTTCCAGAAGGTCTGTGACCTTTGCTGTGACGCCGAACTTTACAAGGCCCGGATCGGAAGCTACGAATACCTTCTTGAAGCCGCTCTGCTTGATGAGTCCCGGAATTTCCTTGATTGCTCCGTGACCAT
>CAYYEB010000344.1:0-1345 GCA_964470725.1 uncultured Lachnospiraceae bacterium
ATCTGCTTCTTGGCACCGTAGAGTGCTTCGAAGGTATGGAAGAATTCTTCCTGTGTAGATTCCTTTCCTATAATAAACTGAATATCATCGATCAGAAGCACGTCAATTTTCCGGTATTTGTCACGGAACTTGGACATTGCTGAATTATTGCCGTTTCGAATGGAATCGATCAGCTCATTGGTAAAATCTTCGGAGGTGACATAAAGCACACGTGCCTTCGGATTCTGTTCCAGAATAAAATGCGCAATCGAATGCATGAGATGGGTTTTTCCAAGTCCCACTCCGGCATACAGATAAAGCGGGTTATAAACTTCACCCGGTGATTCGGCAACGGCCAGAGATGCTGCGTGGGCAAATTTATTATTGGAACCGACGACAAAAGTGTCAAAGGTGTATTTCGGATTTAAATGTGCCCGCTCCAGAGCCTCCTGCAGTTCGGTATTATTATCCTTTTGGGTGGTTTCCGCAGCCTTATCTGCATCTTCTGAAGTGATATAGTGAATGTTCAGATTCATTCCGGTTACTTCAGAGACGGCCTGACGGATCATACCGGTATATTTCTTATTTAATATGTTAATTCCCATTGGACCGGAAGGAACGATAAATGTCACACCTTCGTTGTCAACCTGATGGATGATAAGCGGTTCCAGCCAGGTTGTATAGGTGACATTGGAAAGATCGTTTTCTTCTCTTAAAAGATCGAGAACTTCCGGCCAGCGTTTTTGCAATAACTCGAGATTTGTCATATCGAGAATCTACCCCATTTTTAAAATACAGATTATATTCACATTTTACTTGAATCAGTGTGAAATAACAAGACTTCCCTGTGGATAACTTGTGAATATGGTGCATGAAAAAGAAGAAAGTTTTCGGAAAATGTTGATAACTTATGCCCACAGATTCACAGGAAGACAAATCCGGTAAATATTGGGTTTGTGATGGTCAATGGTCAAAGAAAACAAAGAAATCACACGGTTTCAGACACTTTGTCCACAAGTTATCCACAAAAATGTGGATAACTTACGTCAACCGGAAGATTGGTGCATAAGTTGATGCAGCCTTTGGTTGACGGGACTCAGGTTATGATCTAATGGAACCTGCGTCCCTCTATAATACATGAAGTGAATGGTGATGTGAAAAACCACTAAATACAGTACTTGACAGGGTTTCCCTGAAACAACTATAATAGTATGGCAATTTGAAAAAAGTAGATTTATGTATTGGAGTGATCAGAAATGACAAGAAAAGGACACATGACTTATCAGCCGAAGAAACGTGTTCATTCCAGAGTGCATGGATTCCGTAAGAGAATGCAGACAGCTGGTGGAAGAAAAGTTTTAGCGGC
>CAYYEB010000345.1:0-1331 GCA_964470725.1 uncultured Lachnospiraceae bacterium
AGGGCATTGAGAGATGCGTTGAAGTAAGGGAAGGGCTTCTACGGAAGTCCTTTTTGTGGCTATGTACAAAAAAGAAATAATAAAAAAGGTAAGAACATTTGTGGAGGTAGAAAGTGGAAAATAAAATTAAATTATTCTTATATACAGTTGAAGAATATAAGCGTTTTGTAGAATATTTCTCACTGAAAAAAGAGCATTCATTAATAGATTCATATACAAATGATGAGTATATAGCGATACAAACAAAGCTAATTATTTTGCGAAAATTTGGTGGCAAGAAAGATGCAGTATACATACAGTCAATTTTAAATTTGGCAAAAGATGAATTCCCAGAAAAAAGCCAGTGTTTTGATGCTCTTTTAAGAGATTATGATGAGATAGAACGAACACAACTACAAATGATTCTTTCTGATGGGAGAAAATTAAATCTCTATCAGACAATAGAAGATGTGATGTATGGGTTGTATCTCCATGCTGATGCTGAAAAAATAGAAAGGCTATTAGCAGTAGATTCTACACTTCGTTTTACAGCTACCAGAAAATATGTAGAATCTTTGGAAAAAGTAATATTAAATACATATGATAATATTTTACCTTGTGTAGCTAAGAAACTTGAGCAAAAACCATTCGAGCATGCACCAGTAATTTTTCTTGGTGATTCTAATAACATGAGACAGGAAATAACAGGTTCTCCTTATTGGAAAAATCTATATGGAAAGAATGCTTCTAATGATGAACTTCAAGAAATAATTAGGGAGAACAACATAGAAGATAATATTATTTTATTGATTTGTATTGGATTTATTGAAGAAATAAAGAAGGAGAATTATTCTGTTCAAAAACTTGAGAACTTCATTTTCACGCCTACTCGTAATGATTGGGGAGATTTTTCTCAACTTCATGAAATGTGTAAAGACTTGACTAATCTAGGGTATAGTTCGCGTGTTAGCTTTAATGATAAACATGATATGGCGTATGTTAGTTTGTTTCGTAATATAGAAGGTGCTTTTGTAATAGAAGAACCGCATATCATACAAGATGTGTGTATTATTACACTTGTTTATGAAAATGCAAAATATGGTTGGAGGATATTTCAAATAGGACCTAGAGCAGAAACATATAAAGAAACATTAAGTATATCAGAAAGTATTAAGCGTATATTTAAAAATAGAAATAAACGAAAATAAAGATATTTTTGCAGGTACTGATTATACAGGGATTAATTTAAATGTATAAATATAGCATTAATTATTGAAAATAAGATATAAATACAATAATTCCCCATAGAAACCCAGCCTCTTTCATGGTATATTAACAGTATGCTATGGCAG
>CAYYEB010000346.1:0-1316 GCA_964470725.1 uncultured Lachnospiraceae bacterium
GAAGGACAGCTTTCCGCAATTGGAGCTGTGTCTCCGCCAGGTGGTGATATTTCCGAACCGGTGTCTCAGGCGACGCTGCGTATCGTCAAGGTATTCTGGGGACTCGATGCGAACCTTGCATATCAGAGACATTTTCCGGCAATTAACTGGCTGACTTCTTACAGCCTCTATCTGGATTCTCTGGAGCCGTGGTTCAACGAACACGTGCATGAGGACTGGATGGCGACACGTCAGAAACTGATGGGACTTCTGCAGGATGAGGATTCCCTCAATGAAATTGTGCAGATGGTCGGTATGGATGCGCTGTCTCCGCAGGATCGTCTGAAGATGGAGGCCGCAAGAAGCATCCGTGAGGACTTCCTGCATCAGAATTCCTTTGATGAAATTGATACCTATACCTCCTTAAATAAACAGTATGACATGATGAAGCTTGTCTATGCATTTTATGAAGAAGGTGTGAAGGCGCTGAATCAGGGAGCGGAAATCAACGACATTGTAAAGATGAAAACCCGGGAGGAGATCGGCCGTTTCAAGTATACCCATGAGGATCAGGTGAAGGAACGCTATGAGGCGGTTCGCACGGATCTGGCGAAGGAATTCGCAGCTCTTGTCAGAAAGGAGGACCAGTAAGCTATGGCAAAAGAATACCGTACAATACAGGAAGTTGCCGGCCCTCTGATGATGATCAAGGGGGTTGAAAATGTAAAATACGACGAAATGGGCGAGATTGAACTTGCCAGCGGTGAGAAGCGGCGCTGCCGCGTTCTGGAAATCGATGGCGGAAATGCGCTGGTTCAGCTCTTTGAAGCTTCTACCGGTATCAATCTCTCCAATTCAAAGGTTCGTTTTCTTGGACACTCGATGGAACTCGGTGTATCCGAGGATATGCTCGGACGTGTCTTCGACGGCATGGGACGGGTGATTGATGACGGACCGGAAATTCTTCCGGAAAAACGCATGGATATCAACGGCCTGCCGATGAATCCTGCAGCACGTGTCTATCCTGCCGAGTTTATTCAGACCGGTGTATCTGCAATCGATGGACTCAACACCCTGGTTCGTGGACAGAAACTTCCGATTTTTTCGGCATCCGGTCTTCCGCATGCCAATCTGGCGGCGCAGATCGCACGTCAGGCCAAGGTGCGCGGCACGGATGAGCCGTTTGCCGTTGTATTTGCCGCCATGGGCATTACGTTCGAGGAAGCAAATTTCTTTGAGGAATCCTTCCGTGAATCAGGAGCACTCGACCGTACGGTTCTCTTTTTGAATCTTGCAAATGATCCGGCCGTGGAGCGTATTTCCACTCCGCGTATGGC
>CAYYEB010000347.1:0-1315 GCA_964470725.1 uncultured Lachnospiraceae bacterium
GGCGGAAAGGGCGTGCTTGTTTCTGTTACCGCGCTTTTCATGACGGATTGGCGCGTCGGTGCGGCGGCGTTTTTGGCATTCGTGATAGTATTTTTGTTAAGCCGCTATGTTTCCTTGGGCTCGGTTATAGGTGCGGTTACGGCGGCTTGTATGGCTATTGTTATCGGCCAGCCGGAAAAAACGGTGTTCACACTCTTTGCGGCAGTGCTTACAATTGTTCGGCACCGCTCCAACATAAAGCGACTTATTAACGGAACGGAATCCAAAACAAAGCTTTCATCGCACAAGGAAAAGGAGTAAAATTATGAAAATTTCTGTTATCGGCTCCGGCGGATGGGGAACAGCCCTTGCAATTGAGCTTAAGGAAAAGGGTCATGAGGTTATGCTTTGGTCGTGGCAGGCATCCGAAAGCGAAACAATAAAAAAGGATATGGAGAACAAGGCTTTTCTTCCGGGCGTTAGAATACCGGAAGGGATTATGTTTACATCAGATTTAGAGGCGGCGGTAACATATGCGGAGGCTGTGGTGGCGGTTTTGCCCAGCCACAGGATGAGGACGTATGCAAAAATGATGGCACCTTATGCCGGAGGCAAGCTTATTATAAGCTGTACCAAGGGCTTGGAGCCGGAAACCCTTAAAACAATGACGGAGTGCATTGCCGAGGAAATCCCCTCATCATCGGTAGCGGTGCTGTCCGGCCCATCTCACGCGGAGGAGGTTGCGCGAAGAATACCGACGGCGGTAGTCGCTTCGGCTGAGGATATTGCCGTGGCTGAAAGGGTGCAGGATATTTTTATGTCCGACTACTTAAGGGTGTACACAAATACGGATGTATTGGGCGCACAAATCGGCGGTGCTTTGAAAAACGTCATTGCTCTGTGCGCCGGAATGGTTGACGGCATCGGCTACGGCGACAATACGAAGGCGGCGCTTATTACCAGGGGTCTTGCGGAAATAACAAGGCTTGGCGTGCATCTTGGCGCGAAAAAGGAAACCTTTATGGGGCTTACCGGTATAGGTGACCTTGTTGTTACTTGCACAAGTATGCATTCGAGAAATCGCCGCGCGGGAATACTTTTGGGACAGGGCAAATCCTTGGAGGAAACGCTTGAGGAAATTCACATGGTAACAGAGGGGATTACCAGCTGTTCGGCGGCTTATGAGCTTTCAAAAAAGATGGGCACGGAAATGCCCATTGTTAATGAGGCTTATGCGGTGCTTTACGAAGGAAAAAGCGCAAAGCAGGCGGTAAATGAGCTTATGACACGTGATAAAAAGGAAGAAAACTTTTAACCAAAAGTGAATAATCCTTTC
>CAYYEB010000348.1:0-1308 GCA_964470725.1 uncultured Lachnospiraceae bacterium
GGTTATACTGCAGGACATAGGCCAGGAGGCTTCCGCGGACTTCGTCCAGCGAATGAAAATCCCGCATATCCAGGGCGGCCATCCAATGATCCTTGAGCGTCCTGAACCACCGCTCTATCTTTGACTTTCCTGTCGGCTCGTACGGCCGGCAGTAGTGGATGACGGACCCGATCCTTGCGACAAGGAGCTCCATCTGCCGGTTCCGGTAAGGGGCGCCATTGTCGAAATTAAACATCCTGGGTTTCCCGTACTTTGAGATGGCTGCTTTCATGACTGACATGAGATTGACGAAGTTGTCATTGAAGAAGACATCTGCGCCGACGATAAAGCGGCTGGCGTCATCAATCAGTGCAACGATATAAACTCTGTGCTTCTTCCCATCTGAAGTCTTCAGGTATGGCCCGACGCTGGAATCACCGCACCATACCTCGTTGATGTGAGGCCTCTCATAACGGCGCATATCCTTGTTATTCGTGATGTTCTCCTGACAGGAGATCTGGTTGACGCAGCGGAGAACCGTTGATTCCGACACCTGATCTTTCGTAATAGTGCCGTCTTCCAGCAGCTGCCGGTAAATCGCTGCTGCAGGAAGTCTCGGAAAACTGGTCCGCAGATAACGGATCCGTTCAAGAAGATCGGTATCGACCTTCCTGCTGACACCGCAGTCCGAACGGCCAGTGGGGACAAGACCGTCAAACCCGTTCTTCATGTAGGCTGAATACCACTTGGAGATCGTGGCCGGGGCATAATGCCGGAGATTCCCGTCAGCATCCTTTATTCCCTTCGTGGAGACAGTGTTGTAATAAGCCCGGTGGGATCCGAAATCCTCATCCGTGCCGGAAACGAGTGGTGCGATTGCTGTATACCGCATAAGAGCGATATCGTTCTGTTTCTTCTGGTCCATTGAATGGCCCTCCTTCACTTTTTCTACAGTGTAGGGAAGAAAGAAGCGCCTGTCGGGTAAGGCTATGTGGTATCGGGAAAGAGCCGGTTGGAAGTTCTGTGAATCTGCATGAACTGCATCGAATAAACTGCAAAGCATCTCCGGATCAGCAGCTCTGCCGGCGTAAGACGGATGTACTCTGACAGGAGCCGCTGCATCCAGTGGCGGACATATCTGCGGATGACGGCCTTGACGTTGTTCTCATCGATGGTGGAATTCTGACTGCAGATAGCATTGCGGTCAGTGCCCTGTTCATAGGCAGACACAATACTGCATTGGTCCTGAAAGCTTATCTGCGAATAGGGGACAATCGATGAGAGAAGGATGGCGTGAGTGGTGCTGCACTCAGAGCACATCACCCTCAT
>CAYYEB010000349.1:0-1306 GCA_964470725.1 uncultured Lachnospiraceae bacterium
TGCTACCGCTCCGCATAAAAAATGCGCATATCACTTTTAGTGATATGCGTATTTTCTTAAACATAATTTCTGTCAACCGTTATAACGCAAAAATAGCTTTCGGAAAGCTTTTTAACCTCCGCCTCCACCTTAGCTATAAGCACGTTTTCACTTATCCCGGCCGACGGCGGTATTGCAATATCAAAAATCAAATTCGAATGTGTTTCGCCCTTAACCATGCGAAAATCGTGTATTGAAAAGCTTGCGTCAATTTCCTTCACAATGTCATAAACCATGTGGCGCGTGCTTATAACCTCGCTGTCATTTGTCACCACGGGGTCCAAATGTATAACCATGTTTATGCCAAGCTCATTAAGAAAATCCCGTTCGATATTATCAATCATATCATGGCTTGTTAAAATGTTTACATCGCACGGCACCTCCACATGAACCGTTGCGAAATATTTGTCCGGCCCGTAACTGTGAACAACCAGGTCATGAATACCCATTACCCCGTCATATGAGCTAAGCTTTTGAACAATCACACCCACCGTTTCCTCAGACGGCATAACACCTAAAAGGTTATCAACCGTTTCATGCATTATCTGACAGCCTGAAATGATAATGAACACCGCAACTGCACAGCCTGCCCATGCATCCAAATTAACGTCCAGCAAAACTGCAATAAGTGTTGTTGCAAGCACCGCCGAGGTTGAAATTACATCGTTAAACGAATCCTTGGAATTTGCCTCAATCACAGAGGAGCTGATTTGCCTTCCGATTTTTCGGTAAAAAAGACCCAGCCAAATTTTCGCCGCTATGGATATTACAAGTGCCGCAATTGACAAAAGACTTTTATCAATCGGCTCCGGAGTTATAATTTTCATAACCGAGGCTTTCAAAAGCGATAAGCCCAGCATCAAAATCACAAACGCTACTGCAAGACAGGAAATGTATTCCACGCGCGCATGGCCGTAGGGATGCTCCTCATCCGCAGGCTTTCCGGCAATTACAAAGCCCAAAAGCGTTATTACGGAATTGCCGGCATCTGAAAGGTTGTTCACCGCGTCCGCCAAAATCGCCACTGAATTAAACAAAATTCCGGCAGCTCCCTTTATTACACAAAGAAAAATGTTCACAAGCATCCCCACAAAAGCGGCGGTCATTCCGTAGACCGTTCTTTTTTTGCCCGTGGGAAGCCCCTTCTCCTTTGCCGAAATATATTTCAAAATTAAACCTGTCAAAGCTTCATCCCCTTTACATTTATTATATTCATTTTTTTGATATTGTCAACTTGACATTGTGATAAAAAGCCTGTATACTATCC
>CAYYEB010000350.1:0-1299 GCA_964470725.1 uncultured Lachnospiraceae bacterium
CTCCTACCATTAGAGGATTCCCCTGTGTTCTCAACGAACAAAAAATATTCTAGCACAGCTTTATCGGATGCGCAACAGTTTTTTTCTCATTCCGGCAGCACGATATAAGCCATAAATGATAAAGTCCCGATATACCACAAATGAAAATGTCCCACCTATGGTAGAATTAACTTTTCCTAATTCTATCAGATCGGAGGGCATGACTTATCAGAAAGGTGACTTTATCTATGGATGAACAGTTGAAGTATGAGGTGATTAAGGCATTGGCGGATCACCCTGATACTGGCAATAAGGATCGGGCTGCTCTTAAGCTGGGATGTTCCAGAAGGCACATCAACCGGATGATTGCCGGATACCGGAAAGAAGGCAAGACTTTCTTCATTCACGGGAACAGAGGAAGGAAGCCCGCAACAACCATACCAGATGATGTCAGGCAGCAGATCATAGACCTGTACCGGACGAAATACTATGAGGCAAACTTCACCCATTACACAGAGCTTCTGGAACGCTTCGAGGGAATTCATGTGTCGGCCTCATCCGTGATGAGCATCCTCGAGGCTGAGTACATCCTCTCTCCAAAGGTAACCAAAGCCAAGCGGAAAAGAATTAAAAAAGAATTAGAGGCAAAGAAAAAGCAGGCCCGGACGCAGAAGGAACAGGATACGATTCAAGTCAATCTGGTGGCGGTGGAAGATGCTCACAGCCGGCGTCCCAGATGTACTTATTTTGGAGAAATGGAGCAGATGGACGCTACTCCGTATGAGTGGGTAAATGGCCAGATCTGGCATCTTCACCTCGCCATCGATGATGCTCTTGGAACAATCACAGGCGCATGGTTTGACACTCAGGAAACATTGAACGGCTATTACCATGTACTCCACCAGATCCTGACGGATTATGGCATTCCTTATAAGTTCTTCACTGACCGGAGAACCGTATTTACTTACAAAAAGAAAAATGCCCCATCTGATGATGAGGACACCTACACACAGTTCGCATATGCCTGCAAACAGCTTGGTATTGAGCTTGAATCCAGTAGTGTACCCCAGGCCAAGGGCCGGGTGGAACGCCTTAATCAGACGCTGCAGTCACGCCTGCCAATCGAGCTCCGGCTGGCAGGCATAACCGATATCAACAGCGCCAATGAATTCCTCTACTCCTACATAAAGGAATTCAACAAGAAGTTCGCGCTTCCACTCAATGGTACCAGATCTGTTTTCGAAGCGCAACCAGATGCAGAAAAAATCAATCTGACTCTGGCCGTCCTGACAGAACGGACAGTGGACTGTGGACATGCGA
>CAYYEB010000351.1:0-1292 GCA_964470725.1 uncultured Lachnospiraceae bacterium
CCCATTGCAGCAACCTTGTCGCGCTCGGTCTCGGCGCCGGAGGCACGGCCGGCAGCCTCGCCGTCGGCACGGGCGCGCTCCACGTCATCGGCCGATGGCAGCGCGCGCATGGCCTCGGCCATGCTGCCCACCCGCTCCGTCAGGCTCTCCTGGGCCTCAGATGCCGCGTCGAGTCTCCCCTGGAGGTCGGCGATCTGCGCCTTGAGGTCGGCGATCCTCGCCTCGTACTGCTCGGTCACGCCCTTTGGCATGGTTTGGTCCGCCCGCTCGGGCTCCGTATCGACCGCGGGAGGCCTCGTAGCCGGCGCCCTCCTCGCCATGATCTGCTGCGCGACCGCGCTGGCCGCCTCGTCGTCGACCACCGTCGGTCGCGCGTGGTCGCCAGGCGTGACGTGGTAGTCCCACAGGCCCATGGAGCGCAGATTGTTGATTACCGTCTGCTTGGTCACGCCGCACTGCTCGGCAATCTCCCTGACGGTTGATGGCATCTTTGGCTCCTTTGTCACGTTTGTTGGCAGATTATCTGGTGTTTTATCTTCAAAGGACACCAAATCTTTGCCTGGTTTGTCTTCTGGAGAGTTGGTCTGACCACCATTTTGTCACTTGTATGGCCACTTCGGACAGAGATGGCCTCAGCGTCTCCTGTGCCATGGTTGTTTACCATCCATTTATATCCAGCATATACAGTGAGATTGGCACCTTATTTGCAAGTTTGCCACATATGATGTGCTTAAACCTTGGCTGATTAGCCTCGTTACCGTATCGCTTGGCACATGGAACCGACCGCCTATACTGGCTATCCGGACCAATGCTTGCGTTTGGCACCGAAACATTTGCTGTCTAGCCTGGTCTTTTGACTGCCCAACTGCTGTTTTGTCACCATATTGCTAGTTATTTCTTGCCAGATTTGTCACACCACGCGACTCCTTGACATACTCAAATGCTGCTAGAATCACCATGGCCCAGCGGCACGCCGCGTGTCGGCAGCGCCACCCCAACCAGTCCCACGCGGGACGGGGAGGAGGTGAGTTGCCAATGGACCTCATCATCAAGCTGGTCGAGCTCCTGACCGCACTGGTCGGCCTTGCCACGGCGGTGGTGGCGGCCCCTCCCAAGACACACAGGTCACGACGCAAAAGGAAGGGCCGTCGGCGCAAGCGCTGACGGCCCTCAATCTCAATAGCGGCGCTGCCTGACATACCCCTACGCAGGCAGCCGCTGGGTTCATTCTACCCCCAAAGGCCATCCGCATGCGGGCATTGAATGACCTATGCACGAACACATGTTCTATA
>CAYYEB010000352.1:0-1290 GCA_964470725.1 uncultured Lachnospiraceae bacterium
GCGTGGTGCAGGAGTCCAAGGCCGAGGAGGCCCTCAAGGCGCTGCAGGAGATGTCTGCCGCGCAGAGCAAGGTCGTTCGTGACGGCAAGCAGCTCGAGGTCCCGTCCTCCGAGCTCGTCGTCGGCGACATCGTGGTCCTCGAGGCGGGCGACTCCGTACCGGCTGACTGCCGCATCCTCGAGAGCGCCTCGCTCAAGATCGAGGAGGCCGCGCTCACCGGCGAGTCCGTGCCGGCCAACAAGGTCGTCGCTGCCCTCGCAGCCCAGGGCGAGACCGAGGACGTGCCGCTCGGAGACCGCAAGAACATGTGCTACATGGGCTCCACCGTCGTCTACGGCCGCGGCCGCGCCGTCGTGGTCGCCACCGGCATGAAGACCGAGATGGGCAAGATCGCAGACGCCCTCACTCAGGCCAAGGACGAGGAGACCCCGCTCCAGAAGAAGCTCGACGAGCTGTCCCGGGTCCTCTCCATCGTCTGCGTCATCATCTGCGCCCTCGTCTTTGTGGTGACCTGGCTCAAGCACGGCATGGGCTTCTTCCAGGACCTCCCGCTCGTGCTCAACACCTTCATGGTGGCCGTCTCGCTCGCCGTCGCCGCCATCCCCGAGGGCCTCGTGGCCGTGGTGACCATCGTGCTGTCCATCGGCGTCACCAAGATGAGCCAGCACAACGCCATCATCCGCAAGCTCTCCGCCGTGGAGACGCTCGGCTGCACCCAGATCATCTGCTCGGACAAGACGGGCACGCTCACCCAGAACAAGATGACCGTCGTCCGCCGCTTCACCGAGGACCAGGACCGGCTCGTGCGCTGCATGGCGCTCTGCTCCGACGCCAAGTGGGACGACGCCAACCAGAAGGCCATCGGTGAGCCCACCGAGGCGGCCCTCGTTGCCGATGCGGCCAAACTCGGCTTCACGACCACGGACCTCGACGCGGCCAACCCGCGCGTGGGCGAGGCACCGTTCGACTCCGGCCGCAAGATGATGTCCGTCGTGAACCATGCGCCCGACGGCGACTACATCCAGCACACCAAGGGCGGCCCGGACGTCATCCTCGCGCACTGCACGAAGATTCACACGGACAAGGGCGACGTGCCCCTCACGGACGAGTGGCGCAAGAAGATCATGGACGCGAACAAGTCCATGGCCGACGACGCCCTCCGCGTGATGGCTGCCGCCCGCGTGAACTACGGCAAGGAGTGCCCGAAGGACTTCTCTGCCGAGGCGCTCGAGCATGACATGACCTTCCTCGGCCTGTGCGGCATGATCGACCCGGTCCGCCCCGAGGTCA
>CAYYEB010000353.1:0-1285 GCA_964470725.1 uncultured Lachnospiraceae bacterium
TGCGCAGAAAGGATCGGCGGCAGGTACGACAGGAGAGAAAATAGGGAAAAAAGATACAAAGAACCCGGTGATCACAATCAGCGGAGCAAAAGACCGTTCTTCCAATCGCAGACCGCTTCAGATTTCGGTGGATTTTCAGGATGAAAACCTGAGGGAAGACAGCGTATATGCCTATCTTACGGCGACCAACTCGGGAAAACGCATCGAAGGAGTACGCAGGGACGGCTCATCTGCGGGAACTGCATTTGAATTTCCGAAGATCAGTGAAGATGACTATTATGTGCTGACCGCCGGGTGCAGTGATACGAACGGAAATGAGACGGTCAAAAAGATCTCATTTACGGAAAATCAGAAGGGAACAGTGACGGCACTGAAGAATGTATCACTGAAGGACAGGACAGTGAGCAGAAAAGAAGTGAGCCCCGAATTTCATGTATCCGGAGTGGATGAAATTACTGAGGCAGTGGCGGATGTCAACGGAAAACATGTTCCGGTTCGATTTAATAAAGAAGGAAATCTTGTACTGAGCAGTCCGCTGACGAAAGAAGGAAATTATACCGTGCGGATCCACACAAAGGATGCGTCGGGAAATGAAGTGAGTTCCGAGCCGGTGCGCTTTGCAATAGACCGGACGAAGCCGAAGATTTCAATGAAAAAGAAAGACGGCGCTGCAAAAGATAAAAATGCAGGTGATAAAGGAACGGACATTGTCATTTCCAAGGATCAGCCGCATGATACTTTTACGGAAATTCTTGTGGATGGAAGAAAGATTGAAAAGGATGAATACACGACATTGAAAAACGGAAACGTTCATTTGAATGTTCCGGGAAAAGGAGACCATACCGTTCGGGTGACGGCGGAGGACGAAGCCGGAAACAAAAAGACATCAGATCTGACTTTTTCTGCGGATACGGTAAAGAAGAAATCCCGGTCAGGAATGCCCGTTACAGCAGGAATCCTCTTTGCGGCAGGAACAGCATCCGCGGGGGCGGCACTATATATTAGAAGAAAAAAGATTTGCAGGAAGTGAATTGAGCTTTACTTTTCGTTGTATATGCTGAAAAGACCCCCCATCTCTTGACAGACCGCTTAAAATGCAAGTAGAATATGAAATTACGAGTTACTGTTCACAGACTATAGCCTGTGAACAGTATGATATTAAGCCGCTGGAAGGAGCAATCCTTACTGGCTTCCTGAGATGGGGGTTTACTCATGTATAAAAAAGTCGACACGAATATGAACTTTGTCGATCGGGAACATGAAACAGTGAAGTTCTGGAACGACA
>CAYYEB010000354.1:0-1283 GCA_964470725.1 uncultured Lachnospiraceae bacterium
ATAAATGCAGAAATGAAAGAGGCTACATATGGCGGAATTAAAGAACTGCTCAGAACTACTTCAAATCCGTATTGGTTAATTGCATTTTCAATTTTAAGTAATATAGGTTGTCGCTTGAAAAAGAGGGATAATAATTTTGGAACGACAAACAATCAAAGTGCAAAAAAGCTAATATGTACGCAGTGCGGTGCTGAAACAGAATATGGCTCGGCTTTTTGCAATTCATGCGGTGCGAAGTTTGATATGCAGGCCGCCAATAATAATGATATTAAATTTTGCACAAACTGTGGTGCGAAGATGTCAAGCGAAGCCGGATTTTGTACGGAATGTGGCAATAAAGCATAATAGGAGTGAGGAAAATATGAAAAAACTATGTTCGTTTTTATTGGCGGTAGTAATGGTGTTTGGAGTGTTGCCATTGGGGACTTATGCGAGTACGACTGCAACGGATTATGTGACTTTATTCGGTGAATTGATTAACGGACAGGAAAACGGCGATACAAAATTGAAAAACCTACTCAGAAGTGAGTATCAAAGCTGCGATGCATCGTTGTTAAAGGATTGTTATATGGTCGATATGAATAATGATTCTGTACCTGAGATTCTTTGCATATTGTATGATGAAGAACATTATGCTTTGTATGCTGTTTTAGTCGAATATAATAACGGGTTTAAGGTGGGTGAAGAGGTACCTTTTAAGTACAACATCGGTTCAGGGGGCAGTGAATGTACCTATGTGCTTAAAGCCGGCGGCAAGTTCTATTTTGAAGAATATTATTCCGGCAGAGGCGATGCAGGCAGTTATATGGAATCATGGTCTGATAATAAGATTACTGTCAACCACAACGGGACATTTTCAGAAGTTTATCGCGCAAAAACAGAAGAAAAATTCTATTGGGATACGGGAAAAGAAGATTATACATGTTATATTAATGGTCAGCCGGTTAATGAAATAAACTATACTTACAGACAAGATAATTTCGAAACCATTGCTGACGGATATAATTATTGCGGGTACGGCGGTTATGAGCCTCAATACGGAAAAGATTATGATAAACATTGGGATACTCCTGCCGTTATTACCGTCACTTTAAACGGTGAAACGATTGATTTTGACCAAAATCCTATTATTGTTGACGGTCGTACTTTAGTTCCGCTTCGTGCTATATTTGAAGCACTCAGGGCAACGGTTGACTGGAACGGCACTACACAAACAGTTACATCAACCAAAGAAGGCGTAACAATTTCAATGACAATAGGACAAACAGAAATGTATAAAAACG
>CAYYEB010000355.1:0-1269 GCA_964470725.1 uncultured Lachnospiraceae bacterium
CCGAGGATGATCTTCTTTCCATATCCGATTCTTCTGGCAATTGCCATGCTGATCTGTCCTGCACCTGTTACAAGTAAAACTTCTTTTTTCATAGCTGTGCGTTCCTCCACTTCCGTTTTTCATATGGAATATGTTGATTGCTTTCAATTTTATCGGTGTCCATCCGGCTGCTGTTTTTATAAGACGAAAATGCGGTTCCGGTGGATTTGTTTCTCTTTACAATGCTCATTGTATTGCGGTATAGTGAAACTATCAAATTGAAATATTGAATATCCAATTTAAAAATTAAATCGTTTGTACAAAGGAGCCAAACGTACAGCATGACCACGAAGCAAATCGATTATATTCTTGAACTTGCCCAGACGCAGAATTTCAATCGGGCGGCGGAGAACCTCTATATCTCCCAGCCCACAATGACGTATCAGATAAACGCCGCCGAAAATGAGATCGGATTTCGTATCTTTGAACGTTCCGGGAAAGGAGCTTCTCTTACACCTGCCGGAGCACAGTTTGTAACCGCCCTCAGAACAATACGTGAAGAACTGAAAACGGCTATCGAACAGGGGCAGAACTTTTCCGCAAAATATAAGGAAGAGATCCGGATCGTTGTTCCGATTCGCTCGTCCATCTACTTTCTGCCACAGGCGATCATGCAGATTATGTCTGATCATCCGGAACTCACCGTGACACCAACTTTCGACTGGTATCACGGGACGGATTCTTTCTTAAACGGAGAACAGGATATTCTTTTTGCCGTGGAGGGAGAAATGAAGCATGTACCGGATGTAAAGGCACACCACCTGTTCGACAGCGGCATCTATCTGATCTGCAGAAAGGACGACCCGCTCTCAGGAAAAAAAATGATCACTGCAGAAGATCTGAGAGGACGCACACTCATGGTCGGTGGCGGATCGCAGGCTCCTCTCCGCGCCGTTCAACAGCGGGTAATCAGCCAGATCCACTGTGATTATTTCAACAGCCACGACCACGATACTTCTCTCACTAACGTTGCCGCAAAAAGAGCCATCGTCCTCGCTCCCGGATTCCTGAATGATCATACCGGAGAGTTTGTCTGGATCCCGTTCGAATGTCCGGAGAAGATCCCGTGCGCCCTTTATACACATAAAAGTGATAGCCGTTGGAGTGTCATACAGTTTATAAAGATTATCCGGGAACTCTATCAGAAACATCCGGAAGTGGCTGTTTAACAAGCTGCGAGCAAGAAGTCTCCCACCTCTATAGGTGGTGAGATGAATTGCGGAATACGCG
>CAYYEB010000356.1:0-1263 GCA_964470725.1 uncultured Lachnospiraceae bacterium
TGATTGGCAGATGCTGCGGACAGATGCCTTCGCACTGGCCACACTGAATGCAGTCGGAAGCCTTGCCGACACCTTCGCCGCTGGTAGCATCTTTATATGTCCAGTTGGCACTCTTCTCATCCTGGAAGATCATGATCCGATTCACTGCCTTGAAAATGCCCGGAATATCGATCTTCATCGGACATCCCGGTGTGCAGTAATGGCAGGCAGTACACTTGATGGAATCAATCTGCTTAAAGGCTTCCCGGGCCTGACGAATCGTCTCCTGTTCAGAGGCTGTCAAAGGCTTGAAATCCTTCATAAAGGACAGATTATTCTCCATCTGTGCCATATCGGACATTCCGGACAGCACCACCTTCACACCATCCAGAGAAGCGACAAAGCGAATCGCCCAGGAAGCCGGCGTAGCATCAGGATCAGCCGCTTCCAGAATCGAACGAACACTTTCCGGCGGATTGGCCAGCAGGCCACCCTTGACCGGTTCCATAACGATCACCGGCTTGCCATGCTTCCGGGCTGTCTCGTAGACTGCCCGGGACTGTACCGAAGGATCGTCCCAGTCCAGATAATTGATCTGCAGCTGCACGAAATCCACATCCGGATGTTCTGTCAGAAGCTCATCCAATACATCTGCTGTATCATGGAAGGAAAAGCCGTAATGACGAATCTTCCCCTCTTTTTTCAGCTCCTTCACATAGTCCCAGAGACCGTATTTGTCATACAGTGTCTTATTGTCCTTACCCAGAGCATGCAGCAGATAATAATCCAGATAATCCGTTCCAAGCCGCTCCAAGGTCACATTGATCTGATTCTTGGCATCCGCTTCATCCTTGGCGGCCATAGCATTCAGTTTGGAAGCAAGGGTAAATGTACTGCGGTCGTGTCGCTCTACCAGAGCCTTCCGGGTTGCCTCCTCCGAACCGCCATATACATAGGCCGTATCGAAATAGGTGCCGCCGGCTTCCAGAAATGCATCCGCCATCTGTGCCGTCTGCTCCACATCAATAATGTCATTCTTCTCATCAATTCTCGGCAAACGCATCAGACCAAAGCCGAGTTTCTTAAGATCCTCTCTGAAAACTCCCATGTAAAATACTCCTTTATAAAATCAAACAAATTAAAGCCGGCCTCCCATAGCCGACTGTAGGATGTAATGCATTTTATCAGGCATTTGCTGTCAGAGCAACAACCAGATTTGATCTCTGGCAGTCATGATGACACAGGTCTATCTTCAATCGAAGTCACCTTATAATCTCCATTTTC
>CAYYEB010000357.1:0-1260 GCA_964470725.1 uncultured Lachnospiraceae bacterium
TCAATGGTTCAGCAACAATGTTTATAAAACTTTTATGTTGCCTGTCAACAAAGCTGAATAAAAAAAAGACTGTATAATCATTACTCATGTGATTATTTTACAGTTTCTTTTCTTACTTCACTTATGAGCAAAGTTTCATCAAAAGGAGAAAAATATGTTTGAAAAAATATTTACACAAATAAGCCCTTATGAGTTAACAGAGCATCACTTTCCAGTCATTAACCAAGATAACTGTGTGATTACATCAGGAAAATTGGGCGAGCATAATTCCATGGTGGGCGGAGTCGGCGGACTTGGCGTCATCCTGCATAAACCTATGTGCCTGTGTATTCTTCAGGAAAGCCGCTATACACTTGAACTGATTGAAAAAAATCTCACTTACACAATTTCATTTTTTGATCCGCAGTATCGTCAGGATATGTTGCTTTTTGGCACCAAGTCCGGCCGGAACAGTAACAAAATGAACGAAACAGCCTTGACCGCTATTGAAACGCCTTCAGGTAATGTGACGTATCAGGAGGCAAGTTGGTGTTTTGAATGTCGTTTGACTCAGGAAAACGTTATAACGGAAAAGAATTTTATCGATGATGAATTGAAGAAGCTCGTCTTAAAAGCTTATCAAGAGGACGGTGTTTATCGAAAATATGTTTTCGGGGAAATTCTTTCCGTGTGGCAGAAGAACGAACTTTCACACATCGAGTGACAAAGCAAAGGCCGTCAGCAGCGGGTAATGTCTCACCAATTTGCGACTGTCTTGTGGTCTGCTTCCCGAAATCACTGACAGGTTAGATTAAGTCCTGCGGATTGTCAAGTTATATATCGCTTGATTAACCCAAAAAGATCTTCATGCAGAAAATCTGCAAGCTGTTCGGCCTTCTGCCTGATTTTCCCGCTGAGCCAGTCTCGGATCAAACCAGTCATGCCATAGGAGTGATACTTTACCGCTATCTGTAATTCATTGGACGTGGTGTCTGCGTGGTACTGTTCTTTAAGAATTTTCAACAAAAAATTTGTGTCATATTCCTGAATGTAGTCCATAAGATTATTTTGTGAGCGGTCAGAAAAGACATTTCGGTAAAAAGAACTGCGGCTTTCCATTCTCTGAAACATCTGGACAAGGGTATCCCGATCAAGATTGCCTGTCTGTTTTATGGAAAAAGCGAAATCCTGCATATAAATCCAGGCAAGCAGGTCATATTTGTCCTTGAAATGATAGTAAAAGGCCTGCCGTGAAGCTCCGCATTTTTTACAGATATCCGC
>CAYYEB010000358.1:0-1256 GCA_964470725.1 uncultured Lachnospiraceae bacterium
TGCATCTGCCGCTTCATCCTTTGACATAAGCGGCAGCCTTGTTTCGCTGTCTGCTGAGATCAGGGTAAGCACATTTGTGTCGGTCTGAAATCCTGCGCCCTCCTCTTTTATGGAGTTGGCGGCAATGAGATCAAGGTGCTTGCGGTCAAGTTTTTTTCTTGAATTTTCAAGGAGGTTTTCGGTCTCCATGGAAAAGCCGCAGAGGGTCTGCCCTTCCTGCCGGTGGCTTCCAAGGTAGGCGAGAATGTCATCGGTGCGCTCCATCGGAAGAGTTTCGGACTCATCCGGGGAGCCTTTTTTTATTTTATTTTCAGCCACATGTTTCGGGCGGTAATCGGCGACGGCAGCTGCCATGATGACGATGTCCTGCTGCGCTGCCCGGGAGGTTACGGCATCGAACATATCCTTTGCGGATATGATGTCCACGGTGTTGACAAAGTGGGGCTTTTCAAGTGCGGTTGGTCCGGACACGAGAGTCACATCTGCGCCGCGCCTTGAAGCAGCCCTTGCAATGGCGTAACCCATTTTTCCGCTGGAATGGTTGGTCAGGTATCGCACGGGATCGATGGCTTCCTGGGTCGGACCGGCAGTGACAAGGACCTTCAGACCGCGCAGATCTTTCGGACGTGCGATCTCGTGCAGGATGGTTTCCAGTATAACTGCGGGATTTTCAAGTTTTCCTTTCCCGGTTGTGCCACAAGCAAGGCGCCCGCTTGCCGGTTCGATGATGTTCCAGCCGAATTCCCTGAGTGTCTGAAGATTTTTCTGGGTGACCGGATTGTCGTACATTTTCGTATTCATGGCAGGAGCGATGAGCTTCGGGCAGGTGCAGGCAAGTGCCGTCGTTGTCAGCATGTCGTCGGCAATGCCGTTTGCAAGTTTTGCGATGACGTTTGCGGTTGCCGGAACAATGACGAGAATGTCCGCCTTATCGGAAAGAGAGATGTGTTCGACCTCCCAGTAATGATTGCGGTCGAAGGTATCCGTCACGCATTTTGTATGTGTCAGAGCCTCGAAGGTGCGCGGAGATATAAATTTTGTCGCATTTTCCGTCATGATGACATCGACTTCGGCGTGCTGTTTTATTAAGGAAGAAGCCAGTTCTGCGGCCTTATATGCGGCAATTCCGCCGGTGACTCCCAGAAGCACGTGTTTTCCGTTTAACATGAACAATTCCTCCCGTACGATAAAAACTGCAACCAGTATAGCAAAACGCGAAATTGCAGTAAAGCGGAGGACGTTTTTCGCTGACAAAG
>CAYYEB010000359.1:0-1250 GCA_964470725.1 uncultured Lachnospiraceae bacterium
TTAAGAGGAGAATATAGTATATGGAACGGATGGAGGGCGGTATTACCGCAGTGAATGGTTTTCGTGCGGCGGGCGGTGCAGCCGGTATTAAGAAGAATGGCAGCGCTGATATGGCGGTTATTTTCTGCGAAAAGGAATGTACAGCGGCCGGAACTTTTACGACCAATCGCGTGAAGGCGGCTCCGGTGATGTGGGATAAGAAGATTATTTCCGAGTTCGGAAAGGCTCAGGCAGTTGTAGTAAATTCGGGAATTGCCAATGCCTGCACCGGAAAGCAGGGGCTGGAGTATTGCAGGGAGACGGCGAAGGCAGCCTCTGAAGCACTTCATATTAAGGAAGACAGCGTGCTGGTTGCCTCCACCGGCGTGATCGGACAACAGATTCCGATCGACAAGATTACGAACGGAATCGCTGCGATTGTGCCGAAGCTTGGAGATACGCTTGAGGACGGCGAATCGGCTGCAAGAGCAATTATGACGACGGATACCGTTCCGAAGGAAGTTGCCGTCAACATTCGTCTGAAAGACGGAACAAATGCGGTGATCGGAGGCATGTGCAAGGGATCCGGCATGATTCATCCGAATATGTGCACCATGCTTGCGTTTATCGGAACGGATGTCAATATCAGCAAAAAAATGCTTCAGCAGGCATTGTCGGAAGTCGTTCCGGATACCTTCAATATGGTCTCCGTGGATGGCGATACATCGACAAATGATACCTGTATTCTTATGGCAAACGGGCTTGCTGAAAATGAAAAGATCATTGAAGAAAATGAGGATTATGAGACCTTCCGTGACGGGCTGCGGTTTGTCTGTGAGACGCTTGGAAAGAAGATGGCCAAGGACGGTGAGGGAGCAACCTGCCTTTTCGAATGTGATGTGATTCATGCGGATTCCAAGGAGGATGCAAAGATTCTCGCAAGGTCGGTGGTCTCTTCAACGCTCACAAAGGCTGCTATTGCCGGACACGATGCGAACTGGGGAAGAATTTTGTGCGCTCTCGGGTATTCCGGTGTGGACTTTGATCCGGAGAAGGTGGATCTGTATCTGATCAGCTCCGCGGGAAGAATCCAGATTCTGAAAGATGGCGTGGATGCCGGGTTCAGCGAGGAGAAGGCAACCGAGATCTTAAGTCAGGATGAAATCCGGTGTGTGGCGGATATGCATATGGGAGATTTCGATGCTTCCGCCTGGGGATGCGATATCACGCATAAGTACATCGATATTAATGCGGACTACAGGTCATGATCG
>CAYYEB010000360.1:0-1241 GCA_964470725.1 uncultured Lachnospiraceae bacterium
AAAGTATTGATTATTTTACTTAATTAAAAATAATGTTTATGTTTTAATGGAGAAATGTATATCATGTATCCTGATCATTTTCATTTACATTCAAGCTGTATTCTGCTGTTCCATATGAATCCGGTCTCAAGATTTCCTCATGGACTGAATTGTTTCGGGGAAGCCAGATTCAGACGACATTATGGTATGCTTTTGTTAAAGCAAGATGAGCTTATCTTTGTTCCGGAAGGTGATCAACCTATGCTTCATCTGAATCGAAATCAGATATTGAAATACAGCGTGTACAAGAGAGGAAAAGATCTCAAAATTTCTATTTTGTATCATATGCTTCTTCTGTCAGATTCCGTATCGGAAGCCGTACGCCACTACTATTTTCTGGTAAAAAACGGCAAAAAAGAAGACTGGCAGTTTTAATCTGTCAGTCCTCAGCTTCATTTTCACTTAAAATCTTTTTGGCGGAAACACTCACGCCATTTACCTCAATGGATCCATCCGCAGGAATCAGAATGTAATCCCGCCCGTCAATCGTTCGTGTTTCAATAATCTGTGATCGTTCGGCTGGAAGTTTTATCGTTGCGGAATCCGTCTTGACCGTCACATTTTTATCAAGAAGTGCATCTGTCAGAATCGGCGTTGTTCCAATGGTTTCTTCATAGGACTTCTGTACCGCTTCCTCATCAAGCTTCACTCCGGCAGCTTCTGCAATTCTTTCCACATCCTGCTCACTTAAAACTTCGCTTGCATCTTCTCTTGCAGCATGATCTGCTATGCCCTCCGAGATTGCCGCCGCGTCCTCCACTCCGACATTCAGCTGGCTTAAGAAATCCTGGAACAGTTCTTTCTGCGTCTTCGGACCAACCGGCTGAATCCCTCCGGCCGGCTGGAACAGAGTCTGCAGAAAAGCCTCCGCATCAGGCTCTGAGGTATGAAGCAGAACTTCATTTCTGTCCTCATTACGGTCATCAAAGGCGGGATAGATAAAACCGCATTTGGGATTTCCGATCGTCCAGCGCCGCTCCAGTTCTGAAACACGGTCTTCTTTCAGTCCCAGCGCCGGTGTTGACAATTTTGACGGACAGATGCAGCACAGAACAGCCTCGTATACATACTCCGAATCGTCCAGTGCTCTTTTGTCCTTTGTCTTCACCGGAATGTCATAGATCACTCTTGCAAGAACCGCATAGTACGGATCCGTATGCGCGGGATAGATAAAACCGCATTTGGGATTTCCGATCGTCCAG
>CAYYEB010000361.1:0-1240 GCA_964470725.1 uncultured Lachnospiraceae bacterium
AAGCCACCGTATGTCTGCAACGGCTGTAAGGATAAGGGTACCTGCACGCTTGAGAAACACGTCTACGATGCTGCCGCCGCCCAGTCAGAGTATGCTGATGTTCTTAAAGAGGCACGGCAGGGCATTGCCCTCTCTGACGATGAGAAGAAGCGGCTGGATGACATTATTTCGCCTCTGCTGCTCAAGGGACAGTCCCTGCACCATATCTGTCTGAACCATAAGGCAGAGCTGATGGTCAGCGAAAGGACCCTTTATACCTACATGGATGCTGGCATTTTTACGGCCAGAAACATCGATATGCCGCGCAAGGTAAGGATGAGACCTCGCCGCAAACGCCCGGACACAATCAAAGTTGACCCGCAATGCCGGCAGGGGCGTACCATGAAAGACTATGAACAGTACCTGCAGGAGCATCCGGATACCCCGGTAGTACAGCTGGATTCTGTAGAAGGCATTAAGAGTGGCGCAGTCATGCTCACGATTACCTTCCCGGCTAACGGCCTGCAGCTGGCATACAGGCGGGATCATAATGATGCCCAGTCCGTAAATGACATCATCGACAGACTTTACATCGAGCTTGGACCGGATACATTTATGACGTTGTTTCCCGTACTGCTGGCAGATAACGGCAGCGAGTTCTCGGATCCGAAGCATATCGAATTCGATGGCAACGGAAACCGCCGCACGCATATGTTTTACTGTAATTCATCCGCTCCCTATCAGAAAGGGAGCTGTGAGGTGCATCACGAGATGATCCGCCGTATTATCCATAAGGGCGTCGATATAACGCCTTATACACAGAAGCAGATTTCATTGATGATGAACCACATCAACTCATACAAGAGGCTGACACTGGGCAACAAGAGTCCCTATGAAGTGTTTGAGTTTCTGTATGGGAAAGAGGTACTGGATAAACTCGGGCTCAGGCTGATTCCACCTGATGAAATCAACCTGAGCCCTGAGTTACTGAAATAATAATACGTATCGGTCGGAGCATTAGATCTGGAGAACCACTCCATACACCATTTTTACAGGGGTGGAACTTAAAAGTTCCGAATTTCGGATTTCAGGTTCGACCTCTTTGGGAGATACGCATTTTTTTGGAAACGACCGTTTCCAGCCCCAGTTATAACCGTTTCCAGGCCTTCTGTACAGAGGTGGAGGGGCAAAAAATAGAACTTTCGGCTGCAATCTGAGAAAAGGTGGAAGTTACCCCTTCAAACTGGAACCTCGGATTTCA
>CAYYEB010000362.1:0-1240 GCA_964470725.1 uncultured Lachnospiraceae bacterium
GAAAAAAATACAGGGAAACGGATTGAGAGCGGGATTTCTCCCGCTCTTCGTCTTGTGGTATCCATTGTGACGATTCTGCTTTGCGCCATTTCCCGAAACGCTTTTTTTACAGGCTGCGTCATCGGAATTGAACTTCTGCGGACGGCTCTGATGGATGCTGAGGCAATCAGGAGCATCCTGGAACGAACGATACTTCCGGTGATCTTCACCGCAATTTTGATGATACCGGCGGTCTTTCTCGGCTCTCCGGGCACATTCGGCACTGTGACGATCAAGGTATTCGAATCGGTTCTTGTTCTTTCCGTATTAAATGAGGAAGTGGCATGGAACGAGATGACCGGTGCGCTTTCGGAACTTCATGCTCCTCAGATGTTCGTGATGACGCTTGATACATCTGTCAGATTCCTGGTGCTGCTGGGAAGATATTCCGGACGGCTCCTTGAGGCGGTGAGTCTTCGACGTGTGGGGAAAAAGAACTGGAAAAATGCAGGAACGGGAGGCGTACTCGGAGTGACCTGGCTGAAATCTCAGCAGATGCTGCACGCAAATGCAGAGGCCATGAGCTGCAGATGCTTCGACGGAACGTATCGGAAAAATGTACATTTTGAAGAAGCAAAGCTGGAGGAGGGAAAAAAACGCAGAATCGGCAACCTGCTTTACTTCTGCATTCTTCCGGTCCTGATTTTTGCATTTGCGTATACCGAGAGCATGATGTAAACTGCAGTAAGCTTATTTCACACAGGTCAGATGATATGAGGCGGAAGAACTGATGGAAAAATCCGATGGAAAACCGATGATTGAATTAAACGAAGTATCCTTTCGTTATCCGGAAAACAGCGAGCCGGCACTGGATCATATTTCCCTTTCTCTTGAAAGGGGAAAATGCTGTGTGATTGAAGGACCGAACGGCTGCGGGAAATCAACCCTGTTCCGCATCCTGCTCGGTCTTGATTTTCCTTCAGAAGGAACGTATTTCTTTGACGGTGAGGAAATCACGAAAAAAAAGATGAAAAAAGAAGCATTTTCCAATGCATTTCATCAGAGAATCGGATTTATTTTTCAGAACAGTGAGGTGCAGCTTTTTACGGATTCTGTGGAAAATGAAGTGGCATTCGGGCTTTGGCAGCTGCATTTTCCGGAAGAGGAGGTACGCGAGAAGGTAAATCATGCTCTGGAAGAATTTCATCTTCAGAAGATCCGAAAACGGGCGCCCTTTCATATCAGCGGAGGAGAACAGAAG
>CAYYEB010000363.1:0-1220 GCA_964470725.1 uncultured Lachnospiraceae bacterium
GAGTAATGATTATACGGCCTTTTTTTATTCGGTAACCATACCGTTCGGATATTTACATCCGTAAATCAGGAGCCAGATGATAACCAGAATGCCGGCAGGCAGGAGAACCATGATCGAAAGCACTCCGCCAAAGAAACTGTACAGCATCAGATAAAAGCCAATGAATACTCCGAGCCATCTGAGAAGCGCATCGTTTTTCATCAGCAGGGAAGAGCTTACGAGCCACAATCCGCAAAGGACATGACCGCCAAGACGTACCGGCATTGCTATCGCGATATCAACACCGCAGACGCTCATGATACCACAGGCCACATCAAGGGCAATCCATCCGTATGCGGCATTCCTTCCCCATCCGGTTGCCTTGATTCTCGGTATCATAAAAAGAATCAGCAGATGGTACACAACACCAAGAGCCGCTCCAACCGCAGATCCTGTGTCAATGACCGAAAAGATCTGTACGAAGACAAACAGAATCGCAGCAAGAATCGCGCAGACCTTTACCGAAAGGTAGCTTTTATGGATTTCAATATTTCCATTCTGGCTGTGATAAAAAATGACTGTGCCGATAAATGCGGCGGCTAACAGTACACAAAACAAAATAAGACTGCTGTTCATAATAATGTCCTCCTCATAAATGATTTACTACGTCGTTCAACAAATACACTTATAGACGATTACAGAATTTTTTTACATTGACAAGAATGTACATCTGTCAATAAACTTGACACAAGCAAGCATATGTAAAAATGATGGATTTAAAGCACTTAGCATGTGAATAGCAATGGAAGCAGACAGCAGAAGCGAAATTTGTTGACAGGCAACATAAAAATAGAAAGGGCACTGATAAATGATAACAAAGATAAAAAACATACATGTTTTTGATGGAACGCAGATGACCGACCAGCAGGAGATATATTTTGATTCTGATGGAGTGTTTACTGAACCGGAAGAAAAAGTCGATCGTACAATGGATGGCCATGGGGCATTTTTAATGCCTGGACTAATTGACGCACATACGCATCCAATAAGCAGAAAAAATGCAAAAGATTTTGTCCGGTATGGAGTAACTGCAACGTGCGCGATATCTGCCCCGGATGATATAAAGGGTTTACCTGATGCGGCCAGAATGTATTCTACTCACAGTCTGGCGCTTGGTTCGATAAGAAATGGCAAAGAATTTGTCCAAAACGAAATCCGTCATGGAGCGAAATATATCAAGA
>CAYYEB010000364.1:0-1216 GCA_964470725.1 uncultured Lachnospiraceae bacterium
CTTCCGGGATACCGTCGGATTCCGGATGCTTCATCCAGGATCCGATATGGCATTCGTAAATGACCATCGGTTCCTTATCCACATCAAATTTCTTCCGGGCATCCATCCACTTTTTATCGGTCCACGGAAGATTGGAAATATCCGCCACCACAGATGCCGTACCCGGACGGAATTCCGCCTGGTTGCCGTACGGATCCGCCTTATACAGCTTTTCTCCATGCGCACCGTCAATATAATACTTGTATAAATCTCCGGGTTTGACACCTTCAATAAAGGTCTGCCAGACACCGATGTCATCGCATCCGCCGATTCTGTTCGCATCCGGATTCCAGTCATTGAAGTCCCCAATGACAGAAACGCTCTGAGCATGCGGTGCCCACACTGCAAAATAAGTGCCCTTCTTCCCGTCAATTTCCGTCGGATGTGCACCGAGCTTCTTATACAGATCATAATGCGTCGCATGTCCGAAAAGATATTGATCAAGTTCCGTAAAAACATACTTGTTTTCCATGTTGATTACCCCATTTCCCAATACCGGTCCGCGCGGTCAGGCCGTGCGTAAGACTGATACAGTCCGCGGTGCGTTTTTCTGCATCCGATTTTACTGAATGTCAAACCAGTAACTTTGTGATATTCATCACATCTCAATCATTATATCTTTCTTTTCAATTCATGTAAATGCAATTTATCCAAGAATGGCGGAGTATTCCTCTGTTTTTTAAACATTTTTGCACATTATTCCGCCTGCAGCATCCGTGTCACATTATCTTTCGTCACTTCCTGATACGGCAGAAACAGTTTCTGATCTTCCAGATGCAGGGGCTCAAGACTCTGCCCCCTTAAAATCCTTTTCGTCATAGAGGCCATTTTTTTTGCATAGAGCCGTGTATCGCTGCATACGGTTCCGGCGATCTTTCCGGAATGTACCGCTTCCAGCCCCTCTTTTGTCCCGTCGATACCCAGGATGACCGGTCTTGCGTCCGCTGCTATTCCCCGTTTATCGTACGCATCCACAGCGCCGAGCGCCATATCGTCGTTATTGGAAAGCACAAGTTCGATCCCTTCTCCATACTTTTCAATCATCTGATCCATGCGTGTCTCGGCCTGCGTCTGACTCCAGTTCGCCACTTGTCCTCCCAGCTCGTCCAGCGGAACATTCTTCTGCTGAAGCGTCTTTACGACCTGGTCCGTACGGATAATCGTATCCTGATGCCCC
>CAYYEB010000365.1:0-1208 GCA_964470725.1 uncultured Lachnospiraceae bacterium
TCTGCCTGTTTCTGTAAATATTCCTTATGACGTTCCTCAACGGGAAGTGTTACAAATATTTTCATCATGATGTCATCCCTCTGATTTCGAATAAATGCTTCTCATAATTCTGCACGTAATAGTGGATATTCTTTCTGTCTCGTGGGAATAATAGTATATTCCTTTACTTCTTAATGGTAACATACGATGCAAAAAAAACGGCGATTTTCCTGGTAAAAACATAAAAATTTCAAATACGCAAAGGCAATCCGTCTGGCCATCCGCCCGATCAGAAAGATATATGATTATTGCTTTTCAGCAGCTTATCACTTCAAAGCTTATCATTCAGCAAGTACCGCATAATGCTTTATATCAAATCCTGCAGGTGCAATTTCCGAAAGCATTTTCACATGTTCAAATGCCGCCTGGGAACTATCTAAGTTGCCTGTATTATTGAAGTTTCAAGGTGTGAGGCCCACTTTTGATGTGGGAAGTTTTAGATACTTATATGAAACCGTGAAAAATGTTTGATTCAGCGCAGAGTATAACTTTAATGCATAGCAGGAGACATTATTATCATTGTACAATTCTCCCCTTCTCCAGTTAATATGGTCTTGTGAAATAAGGAGGACAAATTACAATGAAGACTTGGCTTATTACAGGATGCTCAACCGGTATCGGTCGCGGAATTGCTACTGCCGCCCTCAAGACTGGTGATCAGGTTATCGTAACAGCAAGAAACATAGATAAGCTTTCAGATTATAAAAGGGATTTTCCTACCACAGCCCTTGTCCAGCATCTCGATTTAACAGACAAAGCAAGTATGGACGCTGCCGTTCAGGCAGGAGTAAATCGTTTTGGAAAAATCGATGTTCTTGTAAATAACGCCGGGTATGGATACCGGGCCGCTATCGAAGAAAGTGAAGAAACGGCTATCCGCCAAATGTTTGAGACGAATGTATTCGGACCCGGATATCTGATGAAAGCGGTCCTTCCGTATATGAGAATGCAGAAAAACGGCATCATCATCAATGTTTCCTCTATTGGCGCCGTACGGGCTGCCGTAGATAACGGTTACTACTCCGCTACTAAAGCTGCTCTTGAACTGATCAGCGAGGCCGTTGACAAAGAATCTGCACATCTTGGAATTAAAGTGATGATTGTAGAGCCAGGTGCATTTCGCACACATTTCTATGATTCTCTGACGGAACCGGAAAAGAAAATCAATG
>CAYYEB010000366.1:0-1203 GCA_964470725.1 uncultured Lachnospiraceae bacterium
AATGGCAAACGAATTTGTAAATGTATATTTCTTCGGCAAGAGATATTCCGTACCGTCAAGTCTTACGATCATGACCGCTATGGAATATGCCGGATATCAGCTGATCCGCGGCTGCGGCTGCCGGAACGGCTTCTGCGGTGCCTGCGCAACGATCTACAGAATCAAGGGAGATACGGAGCTGAAGATGGCTCTGGCCTGCCAGACCAAGGTGGAAGACAACATGTATGTTGCAACCCTTCCGTTCTTCCCGCTTAAGAAGCAGGTCTACGATATCAACGAGATTCAGCCGACACAGCAGCTCATGATGCAGCTTTATCCGGAAATCTATTCCTGCCTTGGCTGCAATGCCTGCACAAAGGCATGCCCGCAGGGACTGAACGTCATGCAGTACATCGCTTATGCACAGCGTGGTGATTTCAAGAAGTGCGCAGAGCTGTCCTTTGACTGCGTCATGTGCGGAATCTGTTCATCCCGCTGTCCGGCCGGTATTTCCCATAGCCAGGTCGCAGAGCTTGCAAGAAGACTGAACGGCAAGTACCTGACTCCGGATGCAGAGCATCTGACCAAGAGAGTCAAGGAAATTCACGACGGCGATTTCAAGCAGGCGATGGATGATATCATGAACAAGTCAGACGCGGAGATCAGAGAGCTTTACAACAACCGCGATATTGAGAAATAAGGGAGGCAGACTATGTATCCAGAAAGCTATCAGGAATCACTTGCAAAGGTTGCGGCAAAGCGTGCTGAAAATGCTGCCGCTGAACCTGTCAGAATGACAGCGGATGAAAAAGATGCCCTCCTCAAAGCATATCATCCGGACTACAGAGAAGATCAGTTTGAGCTTCTGAAGGTCGGCCCGAACAAGGGCGAGAAGGCTCCTCACGAACTGGCAGCCATGCTGCAGGCTCATGCGAGAGTTCATGAAGGCGATGTGGATCTCGACAATCCGAAGTATGATGTCGATGTCCTGATCATTGGTGCCGGCGGCGCCGGATCTTCCGCAGCAATTGAAGCAAACGAGGCAGGTGCAAGCGTCCTTATGACCACAAAACTTCGTATCGGCGATGCAAATACGATGATGGCCGAAGGCGGTATTCAGGCTGCCGATAAGGAAAACGATTCTCCGGCACAGCATTTCCTCGATGCGTACGGCGGCGGACATTTTGCAGCAAAGAAGGAACTCGTTGCAAAGCTTGTCACAGA
>CAYYEB010000367.1:0-1198 GCA_964470725.1 uncultured Lachnospiraceae bacterium
TTCCGTTCCATCATCCAAAGTTAAAAAAGGATACATCATAAGAATCACCTCTCTTTCAAGCTCAGATCGGATAGTCCCCCACCCCGCCGACAAAGATATCATAGCAGAAGTAAAATTTCCTTACAACTTTTATAACGAAAGACGCCGTCTTTCCCTTATAAGGAAGGACAGCGTCTTTTGTTTTTTACACTTTGTTTACTGGATAATTCCAGGGCCTTTCAAAAGAACCTTCTTGTCAACATACTTCGGAAGAAGTTTCGGAGATACAAGGTCTGTTTCGATGCCTGCATCCTTGAGTTCCTTCTCATAAGCTGCTACATGGTCCATGTTGAGCTTGCCCTTGATGGTGACATCTTTGCAGTGAGCGCCTGCAGCCTTACCTGCATCGCGGCCAAAGACAATGACATCAAGAAGGGAATTGCCCATCAGTCTGTTGCGTCCATGAACACCGCCTGTCACCTCGCCTGCAGCATAGAGATCTTCCACACCTGTCATGCAGTCTGTGTTGATGTCCACGCCGCCGTTCTGATAGTGCAGTGTCGGATATACAAGGATCGGTTCCTTGGAAATATCGATGCCGCGCTTTTCGAACATACGGTACATAGCCGGGATTCTCTTTTTGATCGTGCCCGGGCCGTTCTTGATATCGATGATCGGTGCGTCAAGCCATACGCCGTAGCCATGATCCGTCTTCACGCCCTTGCCGTTCTTGCACTCACGAATGATGGCAGCAGCTTCGACATCACGTGTCTCCAGCGGATGTACGAAGATTTCGCCGTCCTTGTTGACGATCTTGGCTCCCAGAGAACGAACCTTCTCTGTGACAAGCGCGCCGTAGATCTGATCCGGGAATGCCGCACCGGTCGGATGGTACTGCAGAGTATCCTGATAAAGGAGCTTTGCGCCCGCACGATATGCCAGGACAAGTCCGTCAGCCGTTGCACCGTAATGGTTGGATGTCGGGAATCCCTGATAATGCATGCGTCCCGCACCGCCTGTAGCCAGGATAACTGTCTTTGCGCGAACTACTGTCAGTTCCAGAGTCTCCATGTTGACAAGAACCGCACCTGCAGCCTTGCCTTCCTCATCCTTTAAGAGTTCGATTGCACTGGTGAACTCAAGGATCGGGATCTGACGGCACTGTACCTCATCACGAAGAGTACGCATGATTTCCGCACCGGAGTAATCCTTGCAGGCA
>CAYYEB010000368.1:0-1188 GCA_964470725.1 uncultured Lachnospiraceae bacterium
AAACTTTTTTCGGATCATGGCCAAATGCACCGCATCCCCACGCACCAAGTGTCAGTGAACGGCATTTCTTCACTGCACAGATTGTAAAGAATTGCCGTATGCTCATCAGCATGTAATCATTAATCTGATTCTGTGTGACACTGCGCATTTTCGGATCATAAAGCAAATTCAGCGCAGCAATCGTAAGTACGGCTGTTGTTCTCGTATTTTATGTTGCCTGTCAGCAACTTTCTAACCCCCTGAATTTCATTGCGAAAAAAGGCACAGGGATTCTGCCCCCGTGCCTTCTTCCAATATTTTAACAGAATTCCTGCTCTGCATGCTTCCGGCGGAATCCTGTCCTGCACAATATTCAATCGTTCCTGGTCAAACTGTGACGTGTGGCGTTCAATCCAATACAGGCAGCTGCAGATAGCTTGCCGTATCTGCCCCGGTATAGATTACGTGGGTTCCGTGATTGTCCGGAATGCAGCCGGGTGTACCGGGCATCATGCCGGCACCGACCTCCTCATCCGGGGAGATCACAACGCGCAGAGTTTCGCCCTTATGGAAGGTCATGCCGATGGGGCTGAGAACGATATCCGCCTCAACGGCCTCACCCTCCTTGAGCTTCTCCACACGGTCGAAGGTGTACTCTGGCACCTCATCCGTGGACTTGTTCTCATCCAGATGGCGCATGCTCAGACGCAGCTTCCCGTTCGGTCCCTTATAGCGGACGATCGACGCGCCGTCCTGCGTGAAGTCCTGAATCACCGCGCCATGGTTCGGGATGTTGATCTGGGACAGGATATTGCCGAACTTGTCCAGCTTCTGAACCCAGACGAACAGATCCATGTCGTCATATCCTTCCACGCCCGCATAGACATGGAGCTTCGGATAACCGACAAACGAGGTTTCCTTGTCGAAGGTCTTCATGAAGCTGACTCTTCCGGGAAGGCCATCCACTGCATACTTGACCGGAACAGACTGATCCGCTGCGGTATCCGTCAGGGTTCTGGTCTTTCCGTCCAGGTAGAACTTCTCATAGTGGATGTCAGGACCGTATCCGAAATCATCGGCCGGGATATTCAGCTTGTTGCCGCCCTCCATATCATAGAGCAGATAGCGCACCTTCGGGGTCTTTTCCCAGCCGTTGTCAACGCCCTTCATGTAGTGATCGAAGAACTTCAGACGGTCTTCCGTCGCTTC
>CAYYEB010000369.1:0-1186 GCA_964470725.1 uncultured Lachnospiraceae bacterium
GGTTTGAACTTGTCTTCCTGTTTTCTTAAACAGATATAAGCTGCGAATACCCATAAGTAACGCATCGGCATACATACAGAGTTCAGTTTATTCAGCTGCTGTAAGACAGCCGCAGCACCCGGGACGAAAGACTGTACCAGAATGATCGCACCGGATAATACCGCTACCATCTTAATACCGTTGACATAAGCACCCTTGTCATTCTTCTTCAGAAGTTTGGCAGGGATAAACTCTCTTGCGTCTTCATTGTCCAGTAACATACGCAATGGCGCATCAATACTCAGAACCAGCGTGGAAAGCTGTCCGATGGTGTTGCAGATGGCATAGATGACTAATAACAGATCACCCATATGCCAGTAGTTACCGAGTTTCTGGAAAGCCAGATAAGAACCGTTGGCCACATAATGGTTAAAGCTTTCTTCACTTGCATTGATGATCTTCGGATCAAACATCATGCCCATGGCAATCGTCCCCAGGATTGCACATACTACAACCATGATGGCTAATGTGATCATCGCTTTCGGAAAGTTCCTGCTTGGTTCATCCATCTTGTTTACATACGGAGAGATCTTTTCACAACCGCCTACCGCAAAGACAAGAATGGATAAGGAAGTAAAGTATTTCACATCGAATGTCGGAATCAGATTCTTCATTGTGAAATCCATATGGACATAATCCGCACCCGGATTGATGGCTCTCGCTCCGAACATCATGATGATGTAGAGAATGGACATGACGAACATCGATGTTCCTGCCAGGGTAGTCAGTTTCTTCAGCGGATTCAGACCTCTGCTGGCAATATAGCAGAAGAGGATCAGTATCGCGAAGGTTACCAGCTGCACCGCAATGGTCGGAAAGGAATCATATGTGGTTCCGTTCCGGAAAACGGCCCAGCTTAAAGCCTTTAATCCACCGGATGATTTACTGGCAATGTAAGTAACATGGCATGCCCAGTAAGTCCATCCTGCATAATACGCAGCTTTTGGTCCGGCTGTCTTCAACATCCAGGAAGAAACACCACCGCCGGAATCCTTGAAAGCTGATCCCAGTTCACCTACCATCAGTGCATAAGGAATGAAATACAAAGCAAACATCAGAATCCAGGAAAAGATAACCTGAATGCCGTTAAAATAAACAAATCCGTTTAATACATTTCCGAAGCCCCAGACGGTCGAGAAACACATGA
>CAYYEB010000370.1:0-1168 GCA_964470725.1 uncultured Lachnospiraceae bacterium
TCATTACGATGAAGGGTGTCATGATGATCGGCACTTTGTCGGTATTCATGAACTATGCACTGAACATGCTGGATCCGATTCAGAGCATTATTTCCACGATTTCCCAGATGATTGCCATTCAGGTCAATATTGAAAGACTGACCGATCTTCTCCATACGGAAAGTGATGTGAAGGACAGTCCGGAAGTTATTGCAAAGTACGGTGACACCTTTCATCCGAAGAAGGAAAACTGGGAGCCGTTATATGGTGATGTGGAATTCAGGGATGTTTCATTCCGGTATCCGGATGGTGAGGAAATGGTGCTGGAACATTTCAATCTGAAAGTCCCGAGAGGCACCAATACGGCGATTGTCGGTGAGACAGGTGCAGGCAAGAGTACATTAGTGAATCTGGTATGCCGGTTCTATGAACCGACGGAAGGAGAGATTCTGATTGATGGCAGAGATGCAAGAGAAAGAAGCCAGGCATGGCTGCACAGTCATATCGGGTATGTCCTGCAGACACCCCATCTCTTTTCCGGTACGGTCCGGGATAATCTGAAATACGGAAAGCCGGATGCCACGGATGAAGAGATCTGGCAGGCTCTGAAGCTTGTCGATGCAGAGAATGTCGTAAAGAAGATGGACAAGGGACTGGACGCTGAGGTAGGCGAAGGCGGTGATCTGCTTTCCGTTGGTGAAAAACAGCTTCTTTCCTTTGCCAGGGCAATCCTGGCTGATCCGGCCATTCTGATTCTGGATGAAGCAACGGCTTCGATTGATACATTGACGGAGAAGGCAATCCAGGATGCGGTCTTTACAGTGATCAAGGGAAGAACCTCATTTGTGATTGCCCATCGTCTTTCCACGATTGTCAATGCGGATGTGATTCTGGTTGTAAAGGATGGAAAGATCATCGAACGGGGAAAGCATGATGAACTGATGGCAAAGCATGGATATTACTATGATCTTTACACCAGACAGTACGAAGAAATGGTGACCAACATGATTGGTGAGAAAACAATTGCGTGAGAGAATACTCACAACATATAATACCCGAAGGAAGAGAACCTTTTACAGGTTGAGGAGGATGAATATGAAATACAGATGCACGATTTGCGGCCACATTTACGACGAGGAAAAAGAAGGCGTAAAGTGGGAAGATCTGCCAGCTGACTGGACATGCCCTG
>CAYYEB010000371.1:0-1166 GCA_964470725.1 uncultured Lachnospiraceae bacterium
GTATGGAAGCCCAAAACATTTTCTATGTATATGGAAATGGGACCCAATGCAGACCAGCCGCAAAAATCCATACGCACAATTTCTTCGAAATATGCACCTGTTGCGGGCTTTGCGTAATCGGGACTGTAACATTCCCAAATTGTGTGAGGTTCAAACTCTTTGAATGTCTTGTACATATGGTCAACTATTTTTAGACCTGCTTTATGAGCAGTATCAAAATATCCGTAGTTTATCAAGCCTTTAAGAGATGCATAGGCTGTGGGAAGCCAAAGAGAACCTCTCCAGTATTTTCCTTTGGGAGAATAGTCGCCGTCATTTCTTGCAAGGGACAATAAGGGAACTTTTCCTCCGAAAGTTTCGGGATTTGAAACCTCCTCTGCCATAAAACGTGCTTGCTCCTCGGTAGCGGCTTGAGCAGTCATTGTCCAGTACGAAGCTGTTGTTTTAACTTTGTAAAAATCATGGGTATTGCAATCTATATCATAATAGAAGTTGTCTTTTTTGTCCCAGTAAAGGTCGTTAATGATTTTTTTCTTTTTATCAAATTCCTTTTGCCAATGTGAAGCATTTTCGCTGTCTTCCACGATTGCGTACATTTTTGAAAGCATATTTGCCGATAAGGCTTGTTGACAAATTGCATCTATCCAATACATATTTGGGTTGTTGGGACGGGCAATTTCAGTGCTGTCACCCTCACGTCCTCTGGGAGTATTGTCCATTCCGGATCTTCCGCCCTCCCATTTGTAGCCCATTTCCTCGGCTATAAGACAGGTTTCATTTGCCCAGGTATCCATTTTTACGGGCTCTTTAATGCTTTCAAACCAGTCATAATGCTTTTGAAGAGTTTTTCTGTCATACAAAAGCTCTTTTAAGTAATCCTTATCTCCATGCATCATGGCATTTTCGTATTCCGCCCATGCAAAAAGTGGCGGGTTATCGGCAATATGAAGCTTTATTTCAAAAGGCTCTCCCGGGACGGCTCCTGTCCAGTCAGGCTCGTTTTCGGGAGGTAAAATTTTGGGAAGACGTCCTCCCTCGTACAAAACATTGTAAAAATTGTTAAAGGTTTCAACTCCCGGGAAAATATTTCTTGAGTATTTGCAGAAAAGAGACATAAAGCAAGTGTCCCATATCCAAAGCTGGGTTGCACAAAATGCCTCGTCCAT
>CAYYEB010000372.1:0-1163 GCA_964470725.1 uncultured Lachnospiraceae bacterium
TTACACGCATTGCCTGATATACATAGGTACGTCCTGACAATGGATCTCGGATCGCGCCTCCAAGACAGGTTGCTGCACCACCAAACGGTTCGATTTCTGTCGGGTGATTGTGTGTTTCATTTTTAAAATTCACCAACCACTCTTCTGTCTCGCCATCAACTTCTACAGGAACAACGATAGAACATGCATTGATTTCATCAGATTCTTCCTGATCCTGAAGTTTTCCTTCTTTTTTCAGTTTTTTCATTGCCATCAGTGCAAGATCCATCAAGCATACAAATTTATCTTTTCTATCTCCGTAAACTTCTTTACGATCACTAAGATATGCTTCATAAGTTTTTTCAATCGGTTCTTTATAGTAGCCTTCGCCAAATTTCACATCTGTCAGCTCTGTAGAGAATGTGGTATGGCGACAATGGTCAGACCAGTATGTATCCAACACACGGATTTCTGTCATCGAAGGATCTCTTTTTTCTTCTGCTGAAAAATAATTCTGCACATGCTGGAAATCTTTAAAAGTCATCGCAAGGCCTAAAGAGTCATAGAGTGTCTTTAAATCTACCTCTGCCATATCCTTAAAGCCATCAAAAATCTTTACATCTTCCGGTTCTTCAAATTTGTTTACCAAAGTTTCCGGTTTTTCAATCCCTGTTTCTCTGGAATCTACCGGATTAATGCAAAATGACTTGATGCTTTCTAACTGTTCTTCTGTAATGTCCTCTTCGATCACATAGGTTACTGCCGTAGCGATCACCGGTTCTTCATCTTCTTTTAAAAATTTTACACACTGAACTGCTGAATCTGCTCTCTGATCAAACTGTCCCGGAAGGTACTCCACACTAAAAATCTTTGCATTTTCTGCTGTTTCAAAACTTTCTTTATATAAAATATCTACCGGCGGTTCAGAAAATACGGTATTGCATGCAGTTTCAAATACTTCATCGGAAATATTTTCCACATCATAACGGATCAATACTCTGACACCGGTAACTTCATGAATTCCTAAATAACTTTTAATTTCATTATGTAATTCTTTTGCATTTCCTGCAAAAGCTTCTTTCTTTTCCACGTAGATACGTCTTACCTGACTCATTGTAACCTCCTTATATCCCATGGTCTCTTTTGTTTCATTGTTATCCTAGCATAAGTTTCCAGATTAGTAT
>CAYYEB010000373.1:0-1157 GCA_964470725.1 uncultured Lachnospiraceae bacterium
TCCCGGACTATAGAAACGTGTTGAAAATCCGGGATTTGCTTCCAAACGAGGCTGAATATCAGACACCGGACGACAAAGATGTCCGGAAAACCGCTGTTTTCGGCCTGCTGGCGGCAATCGGCCGCCCAAGTTCTTTGAAAAAATGCTTATAATCTTCTTCAATATATAGTCCGGATATGATATAATCGGACTATATAAGGGAGATAATTATGAGCGTACCACAGGCTATCCGGGATGTGCCCCGACCCGTAAACACCATAGTGGAAGACAATGGCAAGGACAGTTTGAAACGCTATTCTGTCCGCCAGCGCGGTTCCTCCAAATATGTACCAGGTGGCAACCCACAGCCCCATAATGGGAAAGTGGTCGGACACATCATCAATGGTAAGTATGTTCCGATCAGCAGTGGGCCTGCAGCCAGGGATACCCTGCCGGATATGCTCTCTTACGGTGCTTCCGCTTTAGTGAAATCAGTAAGTGAAGACATCTTCCGTGACCTCCTTGCGGTTTATGACGCTTCCGACGCCGGTGCAATGATGGCTGTCGCTTCCCTAAGAGTGATCAAGCCATCCATAGCGGCCAACCGGATTCAGACACACTATAACCGCACATTTGTATGCAGGTACTACCCTGGTGCGGCGTTGTCCAAAAATTCGGTTGGAAACCTTTTCCAGCGTATCGGCATGGATGGAAGCAGGCGGCGTAAGTTCTATGAACTCAGGCTTGCGCAGACGGCTGCTGATCATCACATAGCCATTGATGGAATGCTGAAGCAGGATAACAGCACTGTGAACGATCTATCCGCTTACTCCCGCAAAGCAAGAGTGCGCGGATGCTGCGAAGTTTCTGTTCTCTATGCCTATGACATAGAGAAGATGGAACCGGTCTGCGCCGAGGTATTTCCGGGCAACAGCATTGATGCCAGTTCCTATCCGGCTTTTATCAGAGACAATGACATCCGGAGAGGCATCCTTGTCGGCGATAAAGGCTTTCCTCCGAGTAAGATCAGGGACGAACTGAAAGATCGTCCTGAACTCCACTTTCTTACTCCGATCAGGAGAAACGATGTACGCATCTCTGATAATGATATGCTCTCCTTTGAAGGCATCATTACCGGGATTGCCGAGCAGGTGGTCTACAAGAAGAAGCAGATCAAG
>CAYYEB010000374.1:0-1149 GCA_964470725.1 uncultured Lachnospiraceae bacterium
TGTATCAGTTTTCCTCGTCGTCGATATCGGAATCATAATCCTCGTCGAGATCATAATCATCAGTCTCATTATCTGCAGCCGGCTGAGCGGATGTATCCGTCTGCTCAGAGCTCTTCTGCGTCTGCGGCGCCAGTTCCTGCCGGTTCTGTTTTACTGTATTGAAAGCTCCCTGCAGTGAAGAAAGCAAAGCATTATATCTTGACGTTGCATCATCAATTGTGGTTCCAAGAATATTTCCGAGGTTTGCAAGCATATCGTCTGTATAATTTAATGCCGACATCCGGATATTATTGGCATCCTGCGTGGCGGAATCAAGGATTTCCTGTGCCTGCTGATTGGCCTTGTTGATTGTATCATTCGCCTGGGAATATGCCTGCTGCATCACTTCATGCTGGCTGACCAGTTCCTTGGCCTTGGCTTCGGCATTGGCCACGATCCCGTCGGCCTTTGACTGTGCATCCGCAAGGATAGCATCCTTATTGGCAATGATCTTCTGGTACCTTTTGATTTCGTCCGGTGTCTTCAGTCTCAGCTCTCTTAAGAGCTCTTCCAGTTCTTCCTTGTTGACAACAATCTTAGTTGTGGAAAGCGGCTGAAACTTGCAGCTGTCCACATATTCTTCGATTTCTTCAATAATTTGTTCGATTCTGCTCGCCATTGCGTGTTCCGTCTCCTCATTAAAGATTTATTGAAATTTCTCCCTTAAAAGTTCCTCCACCACAGGAGGAACGAACTTGCTGACATCCTGATGAAGCTCAGCAACTTCCTTTACGGTTGTGGAACTCAGATACGCATATTCAAGGCTTGTTGTCAGAAACATTGTATCGACATCCGATGCAAGGACCCTGTTCGTCTGCGCCATCTGCAGTTCATACTCGAAATCTGTCACAGCGCGAAGTCCGCGAACAATCACCTTGGCATGACAAAGATGCGCAAAATCAACGGAAAGACCATCGAAAGAAGTTATATCCACATTGGGCAGACCCGCTGCTACTTTCTTAAGTATTCTAACACGCTCATCTATAGAAAACAACGGAGTTTTTGCGGAATTTCGTAAAACCCCGACCGTCACATGGTCGAATAATTCAGATGATCTTCGGATAATATCAAGGTGTCCGTATGTACAGGGATCAAACGTTCCCGGATACA
>CAYYEB010000375.1:0-1146 GCA_964470725.1 uncultured Lachnospiraceae bacterium
AACAATGGGAAAGCAGCATTTTGAAAGAACAAAACCGCATTGCAACATTGGTACAATCGGCCATGTCGATCACGGTAAGACAACTCTGACAGCAGCTATTACGGAAGTTCTCGCAAAGAGATATCCGACACCTGTTAACCAGTATGTCGAGTTCGCTAATATCGATAAGGCTCCTGAGGAAAGAGAGCGTGGTATCACTATCAATACAGCTCACGTTGAGTATGAGACAAAGGCTCGTCACTATGCACATGTTGACTGCCCAGGCCATGCTGACTATGTCAAGAACATGATCACTGGTGCAGCTCAGATGGATGGTGCTATCCTCGTTGTTGCTGCAACTGATGGTGTTATGGCTCAGACTCGTGAGCACGTTCTGCTTGCTCGTCAGGTAGGTGTACCGGCTATCGTCGTATTCCTGAACAAGTGCGATATGGTCGATGATCCGGAACTGATCGAACTGGTAGAGATGGAAGTTTCTGAACTCCTTGAGGAGTACGGATTTGGTGATTCACCGATCATCAAGGGCTCTGCTTATCAGGCACTTCAGGATATGGATGCTCAGGCTAAGTATGCTGATGGCACACCGATCGACGGTGACAAGAACTGGGGCGACTGCATCATGGAACTCCTTGATACAGTTGATACTTTCATTCCGGAACCGGTTCGTGATACAGATAAGCCGTTCCTGATGCCGGTCGAAGACGTATTCACAATCTCCGGTCGTGGTACTGTTGCTACAGGCCGTGTAGAGCGTGGTACTCTGAAGCTGAATGATCCGGTTGAAATCCTTGGAATCAAGGATGCAAAGGAAACATCCGTTGCAACCGGTATCGAAATGTTCCATAAGATGCTTGATCTGGCTGAGGCTGGTGACAACATCGGTGTTCTGCTTCGTGGTATCGATCGTTCAGGCGTTGTCCGTGGACAGGTCGTTGCAAAGCCGGGTACTGTAACTGTTCATCACAAGTTTACAGCTCAGGTTTACGTTCTGACAAAGGATGAAGGTGGCCGTCATACACCGTTCTTCAATAACTATCGTCCGCAGTTCTATTTCAGAACAACAGACGTAACTGGTGTCATCACTCTTCCGGAAGGCACAGAAATGTGCATGCCTGGTGATAACGTCGAGATGACAGTTGAACTGAT
>CAYYEB010000376.1:0-1146 GCA_964470725.1 uncultured Lachnospiraceae bacterium
CGTTCTTGCCATAATATTCTCCTTTCCCCTGCACAAAACCATGTATGTTCAAAATGGCAACAGTTTAAACCATAACCTTACAAACAGTCCGATTTATGTGAGGCTAATCATCCTGTTTTCAAAGTCATGGCTGAACTGTTATAATAAAATAAAACTGCCATACTCTTTATACAAGTTAAGTATAGCAGTTTTTGCTTCATATTACAAATGATTTCTAGATATTATTTTGTTACATAGTAACCGTTCAGCAACAGCAGCAATCGCACAGGAACAGTAAATACATCTTCAACTATTTATCAGACAAGAGAAACCACGACCAAACCCAACACAAAAAAACATTTAAAAATAAGGTCCATTCTGCTCCTTTTCCCTTGTGCTTAATTTCAACAACCGCCTGCTCTTTAGGCTATTTACTGTTTTCCATATATCGCCCTTCGTTCTGACCTCTTATAACTAATATACCTTAAAACTACAAAGTTTCAACTAGCTAACCACGGTTTTATTATAATATACCAGCATTTTTACGGCTGTTGTAAATCTTTTTTCTTTTTAGTATTAACCAATTCTGCCTTTGCCTTAGATTCCTTTTCCACGCAATAGAACATTTACATGCCTTTTAACAGAATACGCCTCATACTTAATTGTCACATCTTCATTGGACATACTCTCAAGCAACGACCGCATCGAATGCAATCTTCTGCATTTACAATTGGATATAGAAAACCTTCCTCATCTAGCCGCATTTCTATTGCACTTGCAGAGCACACCGAGTAACATGCTGTGCATCCACAACAATTTTCACGACATGTATACAGTTCTGGAAGATTACGCTCACATTCGATGAATTCTTCTCCATTTCTTTTCATGGCAATTCCGTTCTTACCAATCTTTACATTGATATATCTCGTAGAGGTATGCGGCGCATACAATTTTGTTCCCACTAAATGCTCATCGTTATCTGTAGGCTGTGATGATTGTGGCAAATAACAACCATCGGAATATTGATACTCATATATTTTTTTCATAAGTTTCTGTTCTCCATTTACCGTTTATGCCCTTCTAATTATTTTCTTGACTATATATTTAATGCTGCTTATCAAATTACGCTTAAACCTGTATAAAAAACCATAATTAGTGAATCTACGC
>CAYYEB010000377.1:0-1144 GCA_964470725.1 uncultured Lachnospiraceae bacterium
ATACTTAATGGTTTTTAAAAAATTCAAAAAAATTCCAGCAGTGTTTTTAGTTTGTGCATTACTCTTCACTTCGGTTTTTTCGTGCTCAATTTTAGCTAACGCTTCGTCAGACTTTAAACCAAGACTTGAAGCACCATCATACAGTAATGAATATTATTACAGTAATAAAAATATTTTTTATCAGTACGGTTACGGTATGCCAAACTGTACTGCATATGCCTTTGGCAGAGCATATGAAATTTTAGGAAAAGACCCTGAACTTTGTCATTATGACGCTTATGAGTGGTATGACTACAACGACGGATACAAAAGAGGTCAAACTCCAAAGGTAGGAGCTATTGCTTGCTGGCAGTATTATAAATACGGCGAGTGGAACGGTCATGTAGCTGTTGTTGAAAAAATTGAAAACGGCATTGTTACCCTTTCTAATTCCGCTTGGGGATGGGAAAACTTCTATCTTACATATGCTGATGTAAATGATCCTTATATGGGTGAGTGTGACTGGGATTTCCAAGGCTTTATTTATCTTGGTGATTTTGCTCAAAACGACACTACCGACAACACCGATACAACCGACACATACAAGACAGGCATTTATAAGGTTGATGTTGACGATTGTCTTAATATGAGAGAAAATGCAACTACATCATCAAAAACAGTTGCACAACTCGACAACGGCACACAAATTTATGTTACAGAAATCAAAAAATCAAACGGTTATACTTGGGGCTATACAAAGTACAACAATATCAACGGTTGGGTAGCTCTTGACTTCTGTAAATTTGTTTCGGACAAGCCAAATGAAGATGAGGTAAACTACGAAATCGGAGATATTGACTTAAACGGCACAATCAATGTACTTGACATTACAGCACTCCAGATTTATGTATCTGGCAACAACAATTTAAGCGATGTTCAGATAAGCCTTGCAGATATTGACGGCAACGGCAAAATTGATGTTAGTGATGTAACAGCTCTTCAACGCATTGTTTCACAAAACAATTAAATAAGTATTAATTAATCAAAGGTCAGGTTAGCCTAAAAAGGTTACCTGACCTTTTCTTCATCTGCTTCAAAGTTTGCTCTAATTATTATTTTGTATTATCCCCTACATTTAACATAAAACCAATAATTAACCTTATAT
>CAYYEB010000378.1:0-1141 GCA_964470725.1 uncultured Lachnospiraceae bacterium
GTTGTCTGCGACGACTGGCGGGACGCGCGGGTGACCTCGCGAGAGGTCTCGAGGCAGCTCGCCGGCTTCGACTGGGCGCACGCCAGGTGCCCCGAGCGCATGCGCGTCGTGGCCTGCGACGTGCGGCCGCCCCACGACTACGGGCGGGACCGGTCGGGGCGCTGGATCTTCGACGTGACCATGACGATGACGGTGGTGATTGGCAATGGCTGACAAGGTTCGCGGCGGGCGCGGCGTGGACGACCGCGACGTGCTGATCAAGACGCTCAAGCGCAGGGCCCCGGGCGAGACGCAGCGTGCGGGCTCCTCTGAGACGGACCGGCTGGGGCGCGAGCAGCAGAGGCGCGCCACGGCCTACGCCAGGGCCAGGGGCCAGCTGTGAGCTCCATCACCTACGACGGGCACTCCTTTGGCGACTGCGTGAGCGCGGAGCTCGTGGAGCCGGCGGCGCACGTGGTGGCGCCGGAGACGGCGCGGGTTCCCGGGCGGCCGGGGCGGGTGCTCCTCTCGGCCGACGTGGAGCCGCTGGAGCTGAGGGTGCGGCTGTTCCTGGACGCGCCCGGCGCGCTGACCTCCGCGCAACGCTCGGAGGTGCGGCGCACGCTGAGGGGCTGGCTGCTGAGCACGGACGGCGCCGTCCTCAAGGTGCCGGGAGAGCCCGACCTGGAGTGGCACGACGTGATCTGCGCGGGGGTCTCCGACTGGTCGTCGCTCTTCTCCGAGGGCTCGGCCACCGTCACGTTCCTGGCGCTCGACCCCATCGCCTACGGGGAGCGCCTCGTGAGCGCCATGGGCGCGTTCAGGGTGGGCGGCAACCGGCCGACGTGGCCCGAGTTCTCGCTCGTGGCGTCCAAGGGCGCGGCTGCCGTGGGCGTGACGGACAACGAGACGGGCGCCTTTCTGCGGGTGGAGCGCGCGTTCGCGGGCGGCGAGTCCGTCTCCATCGACTGCGCCGCGCAGACGGTCAAGGTCAATGGCGAGGACGCGGCTGCCGACCTGACCCTCGGAAGCGACTTCCTCCGGCTGCGGCCGGGCTACGCGGACCTGGCCTTCGCCGGCTGCTCCAGGTACAACACGTGGTTCTGGGAGAGGTGGGCGTGATGGTGCCGACCCTGTACCTGTTCGACCGGTGGGACGAGCG
>CAYYEB010000379.1:0-1141 GCA_964470725.1 uncultured Lachnospiraceae bacterium
AGTACTTTACCTTATGATGATATTTGTAATTGCACTTTTGCATTTTATTTGGTAACATCATGGTCGAAAGTTTCAAACGTAGTTTGTACTTGTACAAATGAGCGTTTGAACTTGGAATCTTTGGATATCATTTCTTTGGAGGTGTCCATTATGCCGTTTCAGATTGTGCGGGCAGATTATTCTAAGATTGATTGTGACGCCGTGGTGCTCTCAACGAGCTTTGAGCCCAATGCAAAAATGGTTGACAGAGAGGGACCGGATCAGCGGACTACTTACGGCGGTAGAGCCCAGCAATTTGAGGCTCGAAAAAAGCTTGGGAAGATTCCGGCCGGAACTGCGGCCATTACTCCGATTGGGTCGTATGGGATCATGGCTCCCCGGATCATTTATACGGTGTGTCCCAGGAGAAATGATACCAATCCCAAGCTGACGAAAGATAAGCTCGCTTATCTGCATGACTGCTACAGGAGCTGTCTTAAAATAGCTGTCAGAGAAAATCTTAAAAGTATTGCATTTGTCCTGATTGGGACCCGAAACCGGGGATATGATCCGGAAACAAGTCTTACAATTGCCGTCTCCGAAATCCTGCATTTTCTATCGGATCCGGAGCATCCCGAGCGGACCAAAATGAAGATTGTTCTTACGGTACTTGAGCACTGGGATTTTGAAAGGGCAGCTCAGGTTCTGACGGATAAATTCATTTTACCGTGTATTGATATACGAATGGATGATCACACTGCCGAACAGCTTCGCTGGGAGGAATATGCTTCGTTACGACGCAAAGATGCCAAAGAGAAAGCTCAGGAAAAGGAGCAAAAAGGAATCGTAAAAAGAGTCATTCCTCCTACGTTTCAGCAAAAACTCACTGAATATCTGATGAATAAGGGAATAACAGAAAATGCTTTTTATAAGCCTTTGATCGATCAGGAAATCATTTCACGTCAGACAGTGTTTCACCTGAAATCCTCACCTGATTATATTCCAAGCAAGCGTGTCGTGCTGGTTCTGGCTATGGAACTCAAACTGACACTGGAACAGACGGAGAATCTGCTGGCTTCCGCCGGATATGCCTTTATTCCATCCGATGAAAAAGAACAGCAAATCGCTTCTTACTTTGCGCTGCTGGATTTTAACCATCTGG
>CAYYEB010000380.1:0-1133 GCA_964470725.1 uncultured Lachnospiraceae bacterium
AGAGACGGCATCTCTCTGTGTGAATATGAGATGCGTTAGCAACTCTTGAAAAATCCGTCATTGCGTTCGATAAAAATCCGCTGTATGAACATCGGGAACATCCGATAAGCGCTATTTCAAGTGAGCCGGGCGGATTGTTATCGGCCCTTAGCAATGATGGATTTTTCTTAGAGTTGGCTTACGTATCGATTCCTGAACACAGAGAGATACCGTCTCCATACTGCGAAAACTGTGTCTTAACCCAAAAACAGGTGCAGGGAACCTCCCCACACCTGTGACACACATACAGAACGCTTCCTCAGGCCTCTCTCCCGGCCTTCGCATCCTCAAATTCCTGAAGAATCTCCTCATCCGGAGCCTTCGTTGCAAGACTTACAATCACATTGACCAAAAGTCCCACCGCAAATGCCGGTGCCAGTTCATAAAGATCGAACACGCCTCCCAGAGGACGAATTCCGTACTTCCATACGAACACCATAATGCCGCCGGCCAGCATTCCTGCGATTGCGCCGTATCTGTTCGACCGTTTCCAGTACAGAGAAAGGATCATAACCGGACCGAACACCGCGCCAAATCCGGCCCACGCAAACGAAACAATTCCGAATACCGAACTGTTCGGATTCCATGCGATAAAAATTCCCAGAACAGCTACACAGACCAGTGTGATTCTTGCCATAATCAGAGCCATGCGCTCGCTCATCTTCACATGGAAGACACCCTGCAGGATATCTTCAGAGACGGACGAGGACGCAGCAATCAGCTGTGAGTCTGCCGTCGACATTGTGGATGCCAGAATTCCGGCAATGATAATTCCGGCAATCAGCGCAAATATAAAGCCATGCTTACTGATCAGATTTGCGATATGCACGATCAGAGTTTCCGCTGTTGAAGATGACGGGTTCTTCGGATCAATAAGATTTGTCAGAACCCCTGACATCGTCATCGCACGTCCTACAACACCCAAAACTACCGCGATAGCCAGAGAAATCACACACCAGATGGAAGCCACGCGGCGGCTGAGTTTCAGCTTCTCCGGATTTTCAATTGCCATAAAGCGCAGCAGGATGTGCGGCATTCCGAAATAGCCAAGACCCCAGCAGAACATTGTGATCTTATGGAATACGCTGTAAGGC
>CAYYEB010000381.1:0-1131 GCA_964470725.1 uncultured Lachnospiraceae bacterium
ATTGCAGCATTTGAAATAACAACCGATAATAAAGTAAAACCTTTATATGCCAGTGAAAATGTATGTGAATTTTTTGGATATACAAGGGAAAAATGGTTGCCGTTGACAGAAAAATATACTTCAATAGAAAGCTTTGTTGCATATAGCGAAGCACCGTATGTAGATTTTGAGGATTTACTCAAAAATGGTGAAGCTGAATTTACATACTTTGACTATGCTACCGAAACAGAACGTAAAATTAAAGCGGTATGTTCTTCGGCTAACCCACATAGTTATGCTTCGAGATATGTTATGCTCTATTCGGTGGAAAACAATGAAACCACAGAAACAAAAGCATCTTCTGAAAATCGTACTGTTTCAATTCGTACATTTGGATATTTTGATGTTTTTGTCGGAGACAAGCCGATTATCTTCAGAAATAAAAAATCACAAGAATTATTTGCACTTCTTGTTGATCGCAAAGGTGGATATGTTACATCAGAAGAAGCGGTAAGCTTTCTTTGGGAAGACGAACCTGCGGATTCGGTAACTTTATCAAGATATCGTAAAGTTGCCCTTCGACTAAAAAACACTTTGGAGGAATATGGTATTTCTGATGTTATAGAATCAGTTGACGGAAAACGCAGAATTGTAACAGAAAAAGTGCAATGTGATTTGTATCAATATCTTTCCGGTAGGAAAGAGTACTCTCAACTTTTCAAAGGGAGTTATCTAACCAATTATAGCTGGGGTGAAACAACACTTGGCGAATTGTCAAATGAATATATTAAGTAGGTGATAAATGATGAATAAATACATCCATAAGGTAAATTATTATGAAACAGATAAGATGGGGATAACGCATCATTCGAACTATATTCGTTTTATGGAAGAAGCTCGTATGTCATTTTTATCTGAAATGGGATACCCCATAATTGAGTTGGAAAAAAAGGGAGTTACTTCCCCGGTAGTATCGTTAAATTTTGAATATATGCATTCAACAACATTTGATGATAAAATTGAAATTGAAGTTTCAGTTTCTCAATATACCGGTGTGAAGCTAAATTTTTCATATACTATGAAAAATGTTGACACCGGTGATATAGTTGGAATAGCATCTTCTTCTCATTGTCTTATAAATAGAAATGGTGT
>CAYYEB010000382.1:0-1125 GCA_964470725.1 uncultured Lachnospiraceae bacterium
TCTTCTATATTTTCCGCTTCATTATATGCAGGTACAATCATATATAAACAGTCTGCCATTCTTTCTCCCGATGATACTTTCGAAAACGGTACAGCTTTCATTTTCTTTTGCCGCCAAACTATTGTAGCACAGGAAGCTGTGGGAGGACAAAGCAGCATTACACTTCAAAACTGCTTTTCTTCGGATACCTTCTTTGAAATGCAGCATTAATTTCCTGCTTCAGCGATTCGAAGTCCGGAATCTTTTCGGAGTCGTTGATGCAGATAAGCTTTGCCTGACCGCTTCCGCGTAAAGCCTTTTTTAGGTCCTCCTTTGCGTTTGGCATGAGAAAATAGTGACCCGTTTCCCAGCTGCGCGGAGAAAATCGTCCTGAGAAAAGCTGCCATTGCCGCATCAGCCAGTAGGTCAGATCCTCCCTTGAACGAAAACGGTTCTTGCAGGTTGCATCCAAAGCAGAAAATTCCTTCTTCCAGACTTGCCTGAAAGTGCTCTTTCGAAAAGAAAGCGGTATGTGCGGCTCCATGACGCCTACGATATGAGAGGACTTCAGAAAGAGAAGATTCCGCATGGCTTTTTTTCCGTAAATCGGAGTGACCCAGTTGGAAAGATGCTTTTTGATATTCGCAGTAGAGAAATATTTATTAATAATTTCGATATTATTGGCCTCATTTGCCGCGATCCCATCCGGAAGAATCGGATAGGGCGAAAGAATGGCCGAGTCCAGGGGATATCCGTTTTCCTCTGCGAAAAACTCTTCCTTTTTCATATCCCTTATGACGAACATATCATCATTAAAAGAAATGAAGTGTTCCGCGAGTCCCGGAATGCGGAAAAGATTGAGATCAATCACATTGCTGTTGAAGGTAGGAAGATATTCAGCGGGAATAAAATCCGTATGATTGACGATTCTGAGCTTTGGATTCGACTGATCAAGCCATGAGGGAAGATGTCCCCAGGTGACAAAATAAATTCGTCGGATCCACGGGCAATGCTGTTCGATACTTCGAAACCAGTAGCGCAGATTATCCCAGTCACGATACCTGGAGTCCGAGGTATAGGCGTCGGATTCAGCGTGCACAGAATGCGGAGATTCAGAAGACATTGGATCTTTGACATCAGCAGTGG
>CAYYEB010000383.1:0-1125 GCA_964470725.1 uncultured Lachnospiraceae bacterium
ACATTCTTCTTGGCCGGACGCTTTTCTTCTTTTCTCCGGCTGTTGTTTTTATCAGCCGGTTTTCTCGTATTGCCGTTCTTCTTCGGTCTGTTTCCGAACGTGCGGACTTCTGTCTTATCGTTCTTCTTTGGCTGCGGTGTTTCCAGATCGTAGCTGACATGATTGGAAGGCTTCGCATCCTGATGCTCCTTATGAATGGTCTTATGAACAGCCTTCTTGCCATCCGCATCCTTCTTCGGTTTGTTTACATAACCCTTGCGTGGAATGGCCTTTTCTCTTAACTCATCCAGCGTCAGAAAGACCGTCGCTTCCCGGTTTTCCAGCTTGGCTTCCTGATCCATGACATTCATGCTTGTAATCCGGTACACTTCGCCTTCATACTCCACCTGAGACCCCATCTTCGGCAGACCTCTGGTCAGTTCCCGATAATCCGCGTCTTCATACTTCAGACAGCATTTCAGCTTTCCGCACATGCCCGATAACTTGTCGATATTCAACGCCAGCAGCTGGTTCTTTGCCATATTGATGGAAATGACATCAAAGTGATTCTTGAATCTGGAACAGCAGCACTCCATGCCGCACATTCCTAAACCGCCGACCATCTTGGCCTTGTCTCTTTCCCCGATCTGTCTTAGTTCAATCCGGCAATGCAAGCGGGAGCCAAGTCTCTTTAACAGTTCCCGGAAATCCACTCTCTGATCAGCCAGATACACAAACAGAATCTTGGAACGGTCCAGTGTATACTGCGCGCTTAAAAGATTCATATTCAGGCCCAGATCTTTGATCTCATGATCACAGATATTGTAGGCTTCCTCTTCCGCATCGAGATTATCTTCATAGTTCCGGTGATCCCGTTCCGTTGCTTTCCGCAATACCGGTTTGGAAGGCATCCTTAATGAATACTTCGTAACCGACAGAGCGTCTGCCTGCACCTGTCCCATTTCCATGCCCTGCTGGGTTTCCACAACAACCCAGTCATCCTTGGCATAATTCGAATCATACGCTCCGAAGGAATATGGCTTTCCTTCCCCGCGGAATCTTACGACTACCGAGTAGGGATAATTTGTTTCTTCCTCCGTATATTCTTTCTGATGTTCATAAGCTGTGCTCATCGTTGTATTCCTC
>CAYYEB010000384.1:0-1122 GCA_964470725.1 uncultured Lachnospiraceae bacterium
TATTGTAAGCGTTAGGAAGTTTTCAGTCAACTTGTTAAGGTAACCTGTCAGCGATTGCTCAAATTATAGCCCGGTGCAAAAGAGGCGTTTCCACAGTTTGGACAAAAAGCATTATTCAGCCATAGATTTTTTGCTTCTTCTGGGTATTGCTTCCACAATTTCACCGCTTCTATATCGGTTGTCCCATCGCCCTTGTGAAACTCATCGGCTTCCATCTCTTCTCGGATAAAACGCTCGATTGTTTTATCATCTACGCCGTCCTTCCGAAATGATTCGGCCATTTCTTTATACTTACCGGTATATTTCAGCTGATCACTTCCTTCCGTGTGATGCTATTTAATCTCTGAAATACGGCAGCATTACTCCTCCGCCAATATCTCAAGCGTCCGCTGATCCCGATCTCCTCCGTAGTATTTGTCCAGCACCTTTCCGAACACAGGATTCTGAGGAGCTGCTTTTTCAAAAAGCGTCATGCTGGACCGAAGTTTCAAATCGTCCGGACTACCGAATACAGCGTGAGGATCGGATGTATTCAATTCCAACAGTGCTTTACTTATCTCCACAAGCCTTGCTCCGAGGACCGGATCTTTCAGATAATCCTGTGCTTCCTGCAGGCTTTTGATAGAGTAATAATCAGAAATCGATGTCATCCCCAATCCATGAATCTGCGGGAAGATATACCACATCCAGTGTGTACGCTTCCGGCCTGCTTTGATTTCCTGAAGCGCCTGTTCATAATCATTTCTCTGAGCATCTTTGAATCGCTGTAAATCTGACATTGTCACTCCTCTGACATCACCATGTTTAAGAATTCTCGATCGGTTAGGATCCCTTCGTCAGTTCCTGATACATCTCCATCAGCTTCGTCACGCAGTAAGCCTCAGACATCTTCGTGCTGAACCCATAAGCTTTCATCACCGCGATGTCGTTCGCTGTGTGCGCCTTCCGAAGCTCAGGCGGCATGGCCAACGGATCGTAAAGATCAGCAAGAGAAGAATCCGGGTAAAGAGCCCATGCATCAAGGATGCCTTGCGCTGTGGTCTCGATACGGGATTTCTACTTCTCCATCGGCGTGAATTAATCTAACCTGTCACCGATTTCTCAGACTCAAAACTTATTAGC
>CAYYEB010000385.1:0-1117 GCA_964470725.1 uncultured Lachnospiraceae bacterium
TGCTTTGCCATCGCCTCCATACATGCGGCTACGTTGGCGGCATGCAGCTTCAGATGCTCCTCTGTCACCATGGTGTCATTTAATCTTTTTGCCTCTTCAAGTGTCAGTTTTTCCATACTCTCCGCCTCCGTTTTTTCCATGTACACCGTCGGAACTCACTTCATTTCCGACACCATACATTCCTTTGATTCTCTTATAAATCGTTTCAAAATTAATCTTCAGTTTACCGTCATAGATTCCGACCGGGACCGTATCATGGAAGCCGTAGATTGTAATTTCTCCATCGTGTTCATAATCAAATACCGTAATTTTAAGCTTCATCGGATCTACTGTCCAGTATTCCCGAACACCGGCTCCGCAATACTTCGTATTTTTCAGTGTGAGATCCTTCTTCCTGGTAGATTTGGATAAAATCTCTATCAAAAGGTCCGGTGCTCCGAACAGATTTGTGTCGTGAATCATCGTCGGATCACAGATAATGCAGACATCGGGCTGTAGCATCGTCTTGTCGTCCTTATCAAGCTGCACGTCTATCGGAGAAAGAAGGACATGACAGGATCCGTGATTTTCTTCTATAAAATTTTGGAAATAATAACCGAGCATAAAGCAGATATCCTGATGCACCGGGTTCGGAGCCGACATATCATAGAAAACGCCATCGATCAGCTCCACTCTCTGATCATCCGGAAGGGCCAGATAATCCTTTACCGTATAACTTCCCTGTCTCGGATATTTTTCTCTGTCAGATTTCTCGCCATAGGCCGGAACCGCCTCCGCGATCCTGGTCTCTGTCCTCAGCGTAATTTCAGAATAATCCGACCTCTCCGGAACATAGATACCATCCGGATCCTCAAAAGCACGCTCCAAGGCGCAAAGCGTAGCATGCCGCGGCGCTTTTGTAATTCCGGCAAATACTTTCTGCACCGTACCGAGCGGTACACCTGATCTTTCGGAGATCTGCTGATAGGATAAGCCCATTTCGTACTTTTTCTGGCGCATTTCATTCAAAGACAGCATCGCATCTCTCCCTTCCACTTCTTTCCATAAATTATCCTATTTCTATCCGTTATTGTCAATATAGTATTTCTATATTTCCATAATATATCCGTTTTAGGTT
>CAYYEB010000386.1:0-1117 GCA_964470725.1 uncultured Lachnospiraceae bacterium
TCATTGAACATGATCTGGATGTGATCCGGAATGCGGATTACATCATTGACATGGGTCCGTATGGCGGAAAAGACGGTGGAAAGATCGTTGCCAGCGGAACACCGGAAGAAATCAGAAACAACAAAGAAAGTATTACCGGACAGTATATCTGAGAAAGATGTCCCTGGTGATCCGCTTGAAATGATAAAGATACTATGGTCAGAAATCATTGTTTCTGAGTCTGATTCTTCTCAGAATCCTGCAAAGAATGCGGTTTTGAATATTGATGTGAAAGAAGGTTTCATGCATGAAAACATGGTTTGCATTTGGTGACTCTGTAACGGATATGGGATATTACATTCCCGTTGTATGCAAGGAAACGGGCATGAAAGGATATAAGTTCGGTTACAGTGGCTATGCATTAGGATATGATCCGGCCGGTTACGGTTCATTGTCAGAGGCGGTCAATGATATGCTGACAACTGAAGTGATTCCGGATCTTGTAACCATATTCGGAGGAACCAATGACTTTGGTCATGGCGGCAGTCCTGAGGCAATGGCGAAAGGTCTTCATGAAATCATTGACAGGATTAAAAGACAATGGCCAGAAACGCATATCATGGTTATGACGCCGTTACAGAGAAACTATACCGGCACCAGTTCCTGGGAAACACATGGCCTTGGTCCGAATCAGATTGGTCTTTATTTGAATGCATACGTTGATAAGATTGCGGAAGTATCAGAAGAAGAACATGTCGGACTTCTTGATCTGTATCATTCTTCCGGTCTGACTGCGGAAAATGCGGATCAGTATACTCTGGATGGTCTGCATCCGAATGAAAAATTCAGTATCAGACTTGGGAAGCAGATCGCAGAGACTGTAAAAAAGTATTTTTACTGAGAGATTTTCATATCATAAACATGAACATAAAGTTCGATCAGAAAACTCAGATATCAGGCCGTTTCGTGAACTTCTGTCTGTTTCAGATGGTTAAACTCGTGGCTGCGATCTGGACGATTGCATGCATGTAAGAGATTATCTCTGTTACAGAAGCAATTACAGGTACTGCATGATCCGGGATTATCTGACACCTGGTGGCAAAGACATAAGCAGAATCGCAGCCGGAGGGGGGAACAC
>CAYYEB010000387.1:0-1116 GCA_964470725.1 uncultured Lachnospiraceae bacterium
AGCATCATCAGATGCTGTATCTTCTTTCGCATCGTTTTCATTTTCCAATCCGGTATCCGACACCGCGGACTGTCTCGATTTCGTCTCCGGCCTCCCCCAGTTTCTGCCGAAGCGTCCGCACATGCACATCTACGGTTCGTGTCTCTCCGTCAAAATCATATCCCCAGATTTCCGACAGCAGCTGATCTCTCGTAAGTACCGAACCCGGATGTTCCAGAAGCATACGCAGCAGATTAAATTCCTTAAGAGTCAGTATGACCGGTTTATCACCAACCCGCACTTCATGTTTATCCGTATCCATATGAATAAGCCCGGCACTTAAAGAGTTTTCTTTTTCACTGTCTCCGGTCCTGCGCAATACTGCCCGAATACGTGAAATCAGTTCCATCATACCAAACGGCTTCGTTACATAATCATCCGCTCCGTTATCAAGTGAAAGGACTTTATCATATTCGGATCCTTTTGCTGTCAGCATAATGACCGGTATCTTTTTCGTATCTGTATTACTTCTGATTTTTGTCAGAATTTCATTCCCGTCCTCACCCGGAAGCATAATATCCAAAAGGATCAGGTCCGGCTTCTTCTCACGCATCCCTTCGTTAAAAGTCTTTCCATCCGGAAACCCTTCCGCCGTAAAGCCGGTATTCTCAAGGGTATATACAACCAGTTCCCGTATGCTCTCGTCATCCTCCACACAGTATATCAGTGACACGGTCTTTTCTCCTTCTCAAGTAAATCAATGATGTCATCCCTGCACAGTTTACACTAAGTTACAATATAAGGAAAGTCTGGTCGCTGTTCAAACATAACTCAAGGGCTCAGATCGTTACTGTTCACACCCTATGATATACAAGGTTTCAGGCCATGAGCTGAAACCCGTCGATCTTGATCATAAGCATAAAAAAGAGACCCCAAAGGGACAACCCCTTCAGAGTCTCTTTCCTATCAGCTTACCGCTGTATCAATCTTACTCGATGATTGTAGCTACACGGCCTGATCCTACAGTACGGCCACCTTCACGGATAGCGAATGTAAGACCCTTCTCCATAGCGATCGGATGAATCAGTTCAACTGTCATCTCGACGTTATCACCAGGCATGCACATTTCTGTGCCTT
>CAYYEB010000388.1:0-1115 GCA_964470725.1 uncultured Lachnospiraceae bacterium
CAGAAGGCCCGCTTCTTTCATGATCTGCAGATGATGGGAAACGGCCGGCCTGGACAGATTCGTCCTGTCCGCGATATCAACCGCCCGGATCCCGCTGCAGTCGCCCGTCCGCATCATCGCGACCATGAGGTGCTGGCGGCTCTCATCTCCCAGCGCAACCAGAAGCTTCCGGCTGCTCTCAATTTCATCTGCTAATAATTCCACTCTGGAATCTTCCATTTCCGCCTCCGTTTTTCATGGAATCTCTATCCTCATACATAGAAAAACCGCATCACTTTGTGTTACGCGAATTTGTGCCCGGAGGCCAATTCAAAATCACACTTCACGATTCCGAGATCAACATTGGCAAAAAAACCGTTCCCGTTCCGTTTAGCTGTCAAGTGTTCTCCATCCCAGCTGATCAGGAACTTCTGCTGGTTCACCGCAGTCGGCGCCAATTTTGCCGCTTCCATACCTGTCTTGAACCAGTCAGGCGCAACGCCGGTCACAGAACTCAGCTGCTCCGACGGCTTGCTCTTATGAGCCACACCCTGATTTTCTCCGTAACCCAGGGCAACCACAATGACCTGCTTCTCACCCTTGTCAACGACCGCATGGCTCTTGCCGTGTGTAAGGCCGACCCAGCAGCTGTTCAGTCCCAGGCTCTGCGCGAGAAAAACAACTTTCTCACCATAATATCCTGCTTTTTCTTCCAGATCCTTCGCCTTTTTTCCGACGATGGCGATGTAATTCTTTACCCCGGTAAATTTTCCGTAATGCGCAATCGCTGAATCGAAACATTCCGGTTCGTCAAAAAAGATCTGCATGTGCAGGCCGCCTTCTTCATTTTCCTTTTCGACCTCACTAAGCAGCTGTTTCCGGATATCCTCCGGTATCGGCTCATCCTTATACTGTCTCACACTGTGGCGCTGTCTCAAAACTTCCATAACATCCATAACTCTTTTCCTCGCTTTCTTGTTTGTTTCATGCCTTGGTTTATTTGTTTAATTGTTTATTTGCATAAACAGATTATAGTAAAAAAAAGAGCAAGAAAACATCTGTAAAGAAAATCGAGTCAGATATATAGCTCAGGCCTGCGCAGCGCCGTGTAAGGCCTGGAAGCACGTATTTTCCCT
>CAYYEB010000389.1:0-1113 GCA_964470725.1 uncultured Lachnospiraceae bacterium
ATACAAGAACGCGAACCTTCTTACCTGTTCCGTTCGGAAGAACAACAGCGCCACGGACCTGCTGGTCTGCATGACGTCCGTCACAGCCTGTACGGATGTGTACTTCGATTGTTTCATCGAACTTTGCAGTTGCTGCTTCCTTGACAAGCTTTACTGCCTCTTCCGGGTCATAAAGCTTGGAATGATCGATTGCCTTTGCTGCCTCTAAGTATTTCTTACCGTGTTTCATTCTCTATAACCTCCATGTGGTCTTAACGGAATTTTCTCAATTCCTTCCACGTTCCTCTTAGTCGACTACTTCTACACCCATGCTGCGGCATGTGCCTTCAACAATTCTCATTGCGCCTTCAATATCAGCGGCGTTCAGATCCGGCATCTTTGTCTCAGCGATTTCCTTTACCTGAGCCTTTGTGATCTTGCCGACCTTCTTCTTGTTCGGTTCGCCTGAACCGGACTTAAGATTGATAGCTTTCTTGATCAGGATTGCTGCCGGCGGAGTCTTTGTGATGAATGTAAAAGATCTGTCTGTATATACGGTAATTACTACCGGGATCAGGACATCACCCATCTGAGCAGTCTTTGCGTTAAATGCCTTTGTAAACTGTACAATGTTTACGCCGTGCTGGCCAAGTGCCGGGCCTACAGGCGGAGCCGGTGTTGCCTTGCCTGCGGGAATCTGTAATTTGATGTAGCCTTCTACTTTCTTTGCCATAATGTTGCCTCCTCATGTGGTAATGGCGAGCCAGATGGCTCTTCCACTTTTCGTAACTTGTATCAACCACGCCCTTTCTTCCCGGATCAGGCTTATTTTATCCGGCGGGGCATGATCTCCTTATTTCTTTTTCACCTCTGCGAAGCTGATTTCCACCGGTGTTTCACGGCCGAACAGATCCACGGAGATTGTGACTGTCTGCTTCTGGGCATTTACAGAAGTGACAATTCCCTCCGTGCCTTCCCAGGCTCCGGCGATTACCACAACCATATCACCCTTTTCATAATCCACAATGTACTGGGGCTTTGCCGCTGACTCAGGAGCATTTTCTCCCTCCACCAGTCCGAGCTTCCACAGTTCATCATATCCAAGCGGCACCGGTTTGCTGTCCGGACCGACAA
>CAYYEB010000390.1:0-1108 GCA_964470725.1 uncultured Lachnospiraceae bacterium
AGCGCAACTGATTCGTAATCAGTAGGTCGTCGGTTCAAGTCCGATTTCCAGCTCTTCAAAAAAATGCTGTCAGGATTATTTCCCGGCAGCATTTTTCTTTTACTGACAAAGTTCTGCAACGATCTGATTGATCACTTTTCCGTCTGCTTTTCCCTTTAATTCGCCCATTACATTTTTCATGATCATCCCTTTATTTTTGGTAGCCACAACATCTGCGAATTTTTCCAGGATCACCGCTTTTACTTCTTCTGCTGAAAGCATCTTTGGTGCATATTCCTCAATCACTGCATAACGTGCTTTATAACTTTCCAACAATTCCGTTCTGTCAGCAGGACAAGTATCAATCTGCTCTTTGACGCCCTTCATTTCCTTTAAGATTACTCGGTCAACCAATTCCTCCGGAATATCGTCTCTAACCTTTTCATCAATGGCAACCTTTTTTACAGCACCGATCAAGGATGAGATTGAATCTTTTCTTTCTTTATCCTTTGCCTTCATTGCGGCAATCATATCTTTTTGTAGGGTTTCTAATTTCATATCCATTCTCCTCGCTTTCACATTGTATTTCTTTCCACATTTTACACCCGGCATACGGCTTTTGCAAGATTTTGAAAATTTCCCGGAGAATTTTCTCAAATTTTTCCTTCCCGTCTTAAATATTCCAAAAAGCCTTCACATCCCTCTGTCACATCCTCATAAGTTGCATCAAAATTGCCGGTATACCAAGGATCTGCGATATCTCTGTCGGAACCTGCAAAAGATAAAAACTTGTAAATTTTCCCTTCCGGATCACCATTTAACATCCTATTAAGATTTCTCATATTGGCACTGTCCATCCCAATGATATAGTCAAAGTTTTCATAATCCTTCCGTGTTACCTGTCTTGCCCTGTGTGGCACCAAGGGAATCCCTACCTCTCTCAATTTGTTCACTGTGCCTCTGTGGGGAGGATTTCCGATTTCCTCTGTACTGGTCGCAGCACTGTCAATTTCAAAACGGTGATCCAGGCCCAGTTGATTTACCTTGTGGGCAAAAACGCTCTGGGCTAGTGTTGAACGGCAGATGTTGCCGTGGCACAAAAAAAGCACTTTAATCATCGTATTTTTAT
>CAYYEB010000391.1:0-1075 GCA_964470725.1 uncultured Lachnospiraceae bacterium
GTATCATAAGAAGCAAAATGACGGATAAAGTATGAGGTAAGTCTCTATATACAGAAGAGAAGAGGAACTTCTCTGCAGAAAATTATTTAAAAATTAGCACTCGACACTTGACAGTGCTAACAATGTGAGGTATAGTATCATCAGTGTGATAGAGGAGATGGAAGAAAAGAGAGTCCGATCCGAAACACATCTTAAAATAGAAAAATTTCTAAGTAAATGATACAGGCAGCATTTCCCGAAACCATCACAGATGATGTGACAAAAGAAACGGGAGGCTGCAATAAAAAAGAAATAGAAACGAGGTGAACATCATGGCACTTGGAAGAGTTGATAAACCAACACAGACAACCGTTAAAATCATACAGAAGGCGCAGCAGCTGACAGCAGAGAACGGGAACCCGGAGATCGGGGAAGAGCATCTTCTGTATGCCATGCTTGATACGGAAGACAGCATCATTCCGGAACTTCTGGAGAAGATGAATGTTGATGTATCTTCATTAAAGACAGAGACAATGAATCTGATTGACCGTATGGTGAAGGTCAGCGGAGGCTCGGAACCGGGTTATTCCCAGGACCTCAACAATGTGGTCATTGATGCAGGTTCGGAAGCTGCGAGGATGAAGGATGAATACTTCGCACCGGAGCATCTGTTCCTGTCTTTGATCAAACATGCGAACAATAACATAAAAAATCTGTTTCAGCAGTATGGAATTACGCGAAGCAAATTCCTGCAGGCACTGGCGGATGTGCGTGGGAACCAGAATATTACAACAGATACGCCGGAAGCGACCTATGACGCACTGAAAAAGTACGGCACGGATCTGACCGAAAAGGCGAGAGAGCAGAAGCTTGATCCGATCATCGGACGTGATGATGAAATCCGTCAGGTGACACTGATTCTGACACGTAAGACGAAGAACAACCCTGTTCTGATTGGTCAGCCTGGTGTCGGTAAAACGGCAGCCGTCGAAGGTCTGGCACAGAGAATTGTTGCAAAGCAGGTTCCGAATAACCTTCAGGATAAGACCATTTTCGCACTGGATATGGGCGCTCTGGTTGCGGGAGCAAAATACCG
>CAYYEB010000392.1:0-1073 GCA_964470725.1 uncultured Lachnospiraceae bacterium
TCGTAAATTGCAATAACAAGTTGGACACCCTCCACTGAATCCTAGGCGGTTTTCACCTGATAGATTTTATCCAGTTCCTCCTCGAAAACCTCATCGGGTGTCCTGTAGCTGAGGATCTTACGAGGGAGGCTGTTGCACCAGGTCTCGACATCGGAGATCTGATCATTGGTAAAAGAATCGATCCGTTTCCCCTTGGGGATGAACCTGCGGATGAGCCCGTTGTGACGCTCTACTGACCCTTTATCACACGATGTATATGGGTGTGCATAGTAGACCAGTGTATTTGCGGCTTTCTCGATGTCCGAAAGATCCGCAAACTCAGAGCCGTTATCAGTCGTGATCGTCTTGAAGACATCGCTGAAATGCTCGCTGTAGTCTTCCTTGAGCTTCTTGATTGCCTTCATGACACTGGCGGATGATTTATCTGGGATGGGGATCATCCAGTACTCCCTGGTCTTCCTCTCGAGGAGGGTAAAGAGAGCCTCATCTCCGCCAGATTTGGCTCCAAGGACAAGGTCGCATTCCCAGTGCCCGAACTCCTTGCGGTCATTGATCTCGGCAGGACGTTCCTCGATGCTGCGGCCAAGCTTCTTCTTGTTGACCTTGCTGTGGTGCTGCTTCGTATTCCGGTTGAGTTTCTCCGGAAGGTTATGGTTCCTGATCCTCAGGAGGCCAAGATCGACATAGCTGTATAAGGTCCTTGTATTGACGACCTGCTCCCGGGTAAAACCGCCATCTTGGAGGGCTCTTCCGAAGCAGGAATCGAGTGACCATTTGTCATCGAAGAAGTGCTTCTCAACATAAGATATGAAGTCCTTCTTCCCGAGGTAGTCATAGTGGCGGCAGGATGCTGTCCTGTGTTCCTCATAGGCTTTCTGCCCCGCAGAAGCCTTGTAGCGCTCTTTCTTACCGTGATAGAGGAGGACAGTACCTCTTTTGATCTCATTGGAGACAGTCGATGGGGAACAGCCGATTTCCCTGGCGATTTCTCTGATACCCTTTTTGTCCTTCCTCCGGATCTGTATCAGCATCCGGTCATCATAGGTAAGATGTTGTCCCTTACGGTGCCCATC
>CAYYEB010000393.1:0-1060 GCA_964470725.1 uncultured Lachnospiraceae bacterium
CAGCCAGGAAGATTGAGTATACCTATGTACTTGAGAAAGACCTGGTGATCAGGAAGACAGTAAGTCGGTGTGCGCCAACACAACTTCCGAAGCGGCTGCTTTCAGACGGCACTTTCGAAGATCTCCCGCAGGGAGAGCCAAATGATCCGAATGAAGATGGACTTAAACGACTTGATTTTTCCCAAACAGATGGCGTCACTCCGGAAGTTCGGCATCAGACGCGAAAAAACGGCCGCGAAAACAGACAAAAGAATCCGCAGCTCATGGATGTCTATGAGGGTCGGATGTCTTTGGATGATTTTGTAAAAGCGCTTCCGAATGAGGCTTTGTATCACCTGATCGGAGGACAGCCGAATACCGGTGTGGCCAACACCTTTGGATATGGCAATTACCCGGAATACGGCATTCCGAATGTGATGACAGCGGATGGTCCTGCAGGACTTCGTGTAAATGCGAATGTGGGAGTTAAGACGACGGCATTTCCGTGTGCTACACTTCTTGCCTGCACATGGGATCCGGATCTCACTTATGCTGTCGGACGGGCCGGTGGTGAAGAAGTGAAGGAAAATAATATCGGCGTGTGGCTGGCTCCGGCTGTTAACATTCATCGCAGTCCGCTTTGCGGCCGGAATTTTGAATATTATTCAGAGGACCCTCTTTTGGCGGGAAAGCAGGCGGCCGGCATGGTTCGCGGAATTCAGAGTATGCGTGTTGCCGCAACAGTCAAACATTTTGCTTTAAATAACAAAGAAACCAATCGGCGTGATTCAGACTCACGGGTATCAGAGAGGGCTCTTCGGGAAATCTACCTCAGACAGTTTGAAATCATTGTAAAAGAAGCGGATCCGTGGAGCATTATGACAAGCTATAATATCATCAACGGCCACCGGTCTTCTGAAAATAAAGAACTTTTGAACGGCATTTTGCGCTCGGAATGGGGCTGGAACGGTATGATTACGACCGACTGGTGGACTTTGGGCGAACACTATAAGGAATGTGCAGCCGGCAATGATATGAAGATGGCTGCCGGCTTCCCGGAAAGAGTGCAGGAAGCTTTTGA
>CAYYEB010000394.1:0-1059 GCA_964470725.1 uncultured Lachnospiraceae bacterium
TCGGATCCAAACGGTGTGCAGATTCAGTTCATTGAAGAAAAATGAAGGACAGTGCCGCGGACTGCCATATAAAGAATCCCACCCCTAAAGGGGGCGGGACTGTCAGGTATTGGCCGCTTTATGTTTATACATATAGAGGCTCAACATACTTGTCATGACTTACGGCATCCGGAAAACCGTCTTTCGGATAACCGATGCTTGCATGTGCTCGAATCACATAGTCATCAGGAATATTCCATTCCTTCATGATTTCTTTCGAACGATCCGTCACAAAATAATCCACAGGAACAGAAAGTATCACGGATCCCAAATCGTAATTTCGTGCGATCAGACATATATTATTTGCCATAATGTAAGAGTCCGCTTCTGAAAATTCAAAGTTCTTCGGCCCGAACAGATAAACTGTAACCGGTGCATCGTAGAAGGAATTTGATGCCTTGTCTTTCTCAAGGTCTTCATCTGTTACTGTCTTATAATCTCCTTTTTCCGGATACCAGAATTTGTTTATTACATCAATTCGCAGTTTCCCAAGATATGTATTAATTTCCTTATCTCTGCTCACAACCATTCGCAGCAGCTGCTTATTCCCTGCGTTTGGTGAATAATAGCTTTCCTGAATCACTTTTTTCAGAAGATCATCCGGAACCGGTTTGTCCGCATAGGAACGTACGGATCTTCTTTTTGAAAATACTTCAATAATGTCACTCATATTATGTGCCTCCTGATTTTTTCTGTATTCTTTTTTGTCTGTGAGTGTGCTTTTACTTATTTACTCATCTAAGAGCTTATAGACTTCTGGCTAATTCATTGGCTTGCCAGATTGCGGTCATCATTTTTCCGGATTGCTTCAGCAAATCATAACTCACGAAATCCCTCCCTCCTTATGTTTTATGTTGCCTGCCAACAAGGCTGGTAATTGGCATTCGATTTCCTCTCATTTCTCATAAGTATTATCGGGCAACTCAATTATACCACCTCGGCAATACCGCTTCTATCCGTTATTGACTAAAACTTCCCACACCGAAAAGGTGTGTTGAACCTTGAAAATTCAATAATACA
>CAYYEB010000395.1:0-1059 GCA_964470725.1 uncultured Lachnospiraceae bacterium
GGACTTGCAAAGCTGCGGGCAGGTTATACCTTTGGTGAAGCATCGGCGTTAAAGCAGGTATCAAAATGCGAGAAGCCTATGCTGTTTTTCCATGGCTCTAATGATGACTTTGTTCCATTTGACATGGAGAAAAAGTTATATGATGCGAAGCCAGGTACGAATAAGAAACTGGTCGTAGCAGAGGGTGCCGGACATGGTCAGTCTGTTTATCTGCTTGGAGATAAATACTGGAATGATGTCTTTGATTTCATCAATCCATATATGGGAGACGAGAATGAGTAAAATGGTATCAATCACAAAGAAGGAATAGAAATTGATCTATAAAAATATCATCACAGGACAGTTCACTGACCGCCCGAACCGCTTTATTGCGCATGTGGAGATCGGTGGAAAAACAGAAGCCGTCCATGTGAAAAACACAGGAAGGTGTAAAGAACTTCTCCTTCCGGGAGCAAAAGTCATTCTTTCAAAGTCGGATAATCCAAAAAGGAAGACTGCCTACGATCTGATTTCTGTTTATAAGGGGGCATCAGGTCTTGTGAACATCGACAGCCAGGCTCCAAATCATGTGGTGCAGGAATGGCTGGAAGAGCTTCCGTTTGATCTGGTGAAGCCGGAATACACCTACGATAAATCACGTATCGACTTTTATATGGAGAAAGGGAAGAAGCGCTTTCTTCTTGAAGTGAAAGGATGCACGCTGGAAAGAAATGGAATTGGCTATTTTCCGGATGCACCGACAGAACGTGGCGTGAAGCATCTCCATGAGCTGAAGAAGGCAGTGGGTGAAGGTTATCATACAGCAGTTGCATTTGTCATTCCGATGGCGGGTGTGACAAGGGTGCTGCCGAATGATCAGACACAGCCGGAATTTGGAAAAGCATTGAGGGAAGTTGAAGCGACAGGAGTGAAGATATTATATCTGCCCTGCATTGTGAAAACGGATGAGTTGACGGTTGACAGGAAGCAGGCATCATATCTTAACAGTGAATTCTTAAGCACAGTGATATCAGAGGAGTGACAATGTCAGATTTACAGAGATTCAAAGATGCTCAGAGA
>CAYYEB010000396.1:0-1054 GCA_964470725.1 uncultured Lachnospiraceae bacterium
GCTGCCCTGTCATTGACATGGTGGATGTAATCCGTCCACTCCTTCTGATCTTCAGGAGTTCCCTTTCCCGGAGTATCCGGGTCAGTGCGATTAAAGAGCACCAGGGTCGTATTCTGCACCATATCTCTGATGTTTGTCTTCAGATTTTTAAAATAAATGCCGAACACGCTTGCGTCAAAGACAGTCAGCTGCCGGACGATCTGCCAGCCGTCCGGCCATTTCATTTTATCAAGATAGCGGACATTGGCAAGTCCGTTCCATTCTATGATGACCTGGGATGGATGCATTTCCTCATCCATTTTCTGAAACCATTCCTTCGTACAGGCAAAAGGACCGTCAAGGTCGACCAGCGTGACGTTCCTTTTCTTTAAAACTTCCGGATCGTAGGTCTCGAAACTCTCTTCTTCCGTATCGATCAGAACCGTTTTCCCCGTAAAATCACCAAAACCGCGGTCAAGAATGGTCTTGATCGCGGTCGTCTTACCACATTCCAGAAAGCCGGTCACCAGCGTGACCGGAACTTTGGGCTCCATCACTGAGCCATCATGAAGTCGACAATCTTCTGTACATCTTCCGGTTCAGAAGCGATGATTTCCATTTCCGGAATCTCGCCGCCTGAGAAAATATTTGCAAGAGATACATACTGAGACAGCTTGGACTTCAGATTCAGCTGATCGCCTTCATCTGTTACCAGCATAACCTTGCCCTTGCACTGATCTACTACCTTAAAGAACTTGTTGACATCCTTAATATTTGTGACCTTCATATTGTTTCTCCCTTCTATGAAAACCTCACAGGCAAAACCTGTGCTGTATACATTGCTATTCTGCCGGCAGCTGCACCACTTTCACTTTGTGGGGCCTACTTTGACAGTCGACTTTATTATAGCAAGTCCGATGTCATTTGCAAATCATTTACTGAGAGTTTTCGGCGCAAGTTATGGGTTGGGTTACTGTTCAGACACAACTCAACATACGGGGCTCAGTTCGCGACCTGTTTTCCGGGCGTCCGAGTGACGCCGGTTCTTAATGAATGCAAGCCTTCAGGCGCAGCA
>CAYYEB010000397.1:0-1034 GCA_964470725.1 uncultured Lachnospiraceae bacterium
ATTATAACATACTTTTGAAGAGTTACAACCTGACTTTAGTAAAAGTTACTATTTACAGAAGAGAAAAGGTGTACACTTTGAATTGTGTAAAATTAAAAAGTGTGTTATGATGTTGAGCCGTATAGGAAGATATTTTTGAAATGGAGGCATCATGCGCGAAGCTTATCTGATCAAAAATACGACCCGGGAAGAGAGGGAGGACATCGTCAGAAGATCCATTGGAAATACGAACGGACTTTGCGATGGCTGTGCCTCGGGCCTCGGAGAAGAATTCTATCAACCGTATATTGACGGAAAACTGGAAATCTACGAGCTGAACTCACAGTTTCAGACACATTATATCAGCGAAGACGGACCGGATCTCAGTCCGGGACGCAGCTGTGTGATGTGAGGAAGGATTATTGCGGGTGCGATGACCTGCGATCAGTAATAGTGAGGTTACACTGAAGAAACAAGGAGAAAAAATGAGCGAAAATAACACAGTCCGGGTAGCGCTTCTGACAGGCTACCTCGGAGCAGGAAAGACAACTACATTAAACTACATTCTCGGCAACCAGCAGGGTGTCAAGGCCGCTGTCATTGTTAATGATATCGGAGAGGTCAACATCGATGCGGACCTTATTGAAAAGAGCGGCGGTGCGTCCATGCAGGACGAAAATCTGATCCCGCTTTCCAACGGCTGCATCTGCTGCACCTTAAAGGACGACCTGGCACAGCAGCTTGGCGATCTGGCAAAATCCGGAAAATACAACTACATCATCATCGAGGCATCCGGTATCTGTGAGCCGATCCCGATCTGCCAGACAATTCAGATGATCTGTGATGAAATGTCTCAGGAGGGTGTCAGCATGAAGATCGACAACGTCATTGCTGTCGTTGATGCTGCACGTATGCTTCAGGAATTTGAAAACGGCCGCGCTCTTCAGAAGAAAGATCTTGAAGAAGATGATCTGGAAAACCTTCTGATTCAGCAGATTGAGTTCTGTACTACACTGGTATTGAACAAGATCGACCTTGTCACACCGGAGCAGCTG
>CAYYEB010000398.1:0-1033 GCA_964470725.1 uncultured Lachnospiraceae bacterium
CACGGGGATCTGGCAACTATGAGTCTGATGATAAGAAGGAGATCGCTAGACTCAAGCGGCAGCTACGCGATGCCGAGGATGCTCTTGATGTCCTAAAAAAAGCCATCAGCATTCTGGGTCAAGACTGACAACCGCCATCTACACAGAAGTGTCAGCAAAGGTGGAGGCGTCCAAAGTATCAGGACACCGCGTCTCCGTCTCCGGAATGCTCAAGTACCTTGGTGTTTCCCGCTCCGGCTACTGTGCTTTCCTCAAGCATAAGCCTTCTGCCACCGAAAACCGGCGGCATAAAGTCGAGAAGCAGATTCAGCAGATTTACGACGACTCACACCAGAACTACGGAGCTCCCAAGATTACCCACGAACTCCGCCAGAAGGGAGAATGCATTTCTGAACGTACTGTAAGCAAGTATATGAGGGGAATGGGCATCCATGCCCAGTGGGTAAAGCACTGGGTTGCTACAACCAGGGATTCCGACTTCAGCAAGGATCTGCACAACATCCTCCAGGAACAATTCACCCCCGAACGGCCCAACGCCGTCTGGTGTACCGACATTACCTATATCTGGACCTATGAAAGCGGTTATGTCTATCTGACCAGCATCATGGATCTGTATTCGCGTAAGATCATCGCCTGGACTTTGACTGAGTCCATGGAGGTGTCCTGCGTGGTTGATACCGTCAAGCAGGCTAAGGCCAAGAGATCAACCACAGATCCGCTGATAATCCACAGCGACCGTGGCAGCCAGTACGTCAGTGAGGCCTATAGGAAGGTCACAGAAGGCATGACTCGCAGCTACTCACATAAGGGTTACCCTTATGACAATGCCTGTATTGAATCCTTCCATGCGCTGATCAAGCGTGAGTGGCTGAACCGTTTCCGTATCGCCAACTACGATGCCGCCAAGACTCTTGTCTGGGAATACATCGAGACCTTTTACAATACCGTCCGGATCCACAGTCACTGCAACTACATGTCGCCAGATGACTACGAGCGGATGTACAGGGAGGTGGTCAATCAGAACGTCAAACTT
>CAYYEB010000399.1:0-1033 GCA_964470725.1 uncultured Lachnospiraceae bacterium
AAACCTGATTTGGATAATGCCAACGTAGGGACATAACGTATTGGATCAGATATTCAACGGATATGCTTTCTTGGGCATATCCGCTTTCTTTATGTGTACGCCGGATATAAAAGGTCGGAAACTTTTCTCTTTTTTATCCAATCATACATTCCAAACTACTTCAAAGGAGGCACAACATGTTTGAAGAATGTCTTACAAATGTCCGTGAACATACACCGCTTGTTCACAACATCACAAATTATGTTACGGTCAATGATGTCGCAAATGCGATTCTCGCGATCGGAGCCAGCCCGATTATGGCGGACGATCCGGACGATGCCGTAGATATCACCTCAATCTGCGGCGGTCTCAACATTAACATCGGCACCTTAAATAAACGAACGGTCGAAACAATGCATATTGCAGGAAAGAAAGCCAATGAACTCGGCCATGTACTTCTGCTCGATCCTGTGGGAGCCGGCGCTTCCCGTTTCCGTACCGAAACCGCAGCATCTCTTCTTGATGAACTTAAGTTCACTGCAATCCGCGGAAATGTATCCGAACTGAAGGCCCTTGCCCTCGGAAGCACTTCCACAAGAGGTGTCGATGCCAATGCCGCCGATGCCGTATCCGATGAAAATCTTGATCAGATGGTGGAATTCACAAAGAATTATGCGCGCACCACAGGGTCCATCATTGCCATCACAGGCGCTATCGACCTTGTCGCAGATGAAAATACCTGCTATGTCATTCGGAATGGCCGCCCGGAAATGGGTTCCATTACCGGAACAGGCTGCCAGCTTTCCGGAATTATGACCGCTTTTCTCGTTGCCAATCCGGATCATCAGCTTGAGGCAGCCGCTGCCGCAGTTGCATCCATGGGAGCTGCAGGAGAAATCGGATGGAGCCGCATGGAAAAGGGTGACGGCAATTCCACATATCGCAACCGTATTATTGATGCGCTCTACAATATGGACGCGGACGTGCTGAAGAAGTACGCGAAGTATGACGTCCGGTAACAGAGTGCAAGGTTGACGGGGTTCAGATTATGGCC
>CAYYEB010000400.1:0-1026 GCA_964470725.1 uncultured Lachnospiraceae bacterium
TATCAAACGAGGGACTCTCCCTCACGGAAAATGCAGCACATCTCGGTCTGCCGATTCCGGAAAAACTCAAAGACGTACTCGAACAGCTTCATGACAGAGGCAACGAAGAAAAGGAGGAACAGTAATTATGGCAAGAACAGCAACAGCATTGATTCAGCAGGCACGCGCCTGGATTGGATGCAGAGAATCTGATGGATCTCATCGAAAGATTATCGACACGTATAACTCCCACAAGCCGCTGGCCAGAGGATACAAGGTCCGGTATACGGATGCATGGTGCGCAACCTTCGTTTCCGCTTGTGCAATTAAAACCGGCATGACAGATATCATCCCGACAGAATGCGGATGCTCTCAGATGGTTTCCCTCTTTCAGAGACTCGGTGAATGGGATGAAAACGACGCCAGAAGGCCGAGACCCGGAGACATTATCTTCTATGACTGGCAGGATTCCGGAGCTGGAAATGACACTGGAAGTCCGGACCATGTCGGAATTGTAGAATCCGTTTCCGGCAATACAATCACGGTCATTGAGGGAAATAAGAGCGACGCCGTTGGCAGACGTACCCTTCAGGTAAACGGCAGATACATCCGTGGCTATGGGGTTCCAAGGTATGATGCCACCGCTCCGGTGGCTCCTGCAGCATCCGGCATTTCCATTGATCAGGCTGCTCGAAATGTCATCGCCGGGAAATACGGCAATGGTGATGCCCGGAAGAAAGCTATTCAGTCTCTGGGCCTTGATTACAACACGGTTCAGAAGCGGGTGAATGAAATCCTGCGAGGCGGTGGATCTTCTGCTCCTGCAGCCACTTATTACACAGTCCAGCGAGGAGACACCCTTTCTGGCATTGCAAGGAAATATGGGACAACTGCTGCAGCGATTCAGCGGCTTAACAGTTCTCTCATCAAGAACATCAATATCATTCAGGTTGGCTGGAAGATCCGGGTAAAATAATCCGCTCCAACCGACTGTTTATCTTTCAAACCGGGACGATGGAGGCCTTCTCCACCTGTCCCGGCTTTTTT
>CAYYEB010000401.1:0-1021 GCA_964470725.1 uncultured Lachnospiraceae bacterium
CATCTGAGCAGCATAAGGAGTAGATTTTCTTGAACCGCGGAATCCCAGGCCACCGGCGGAAGCCCATGAAAGAGCATTGCCCTGAGCATCAGTCAGTGTAACAATTGTATTATTGAAAGATGACTGGATATGTGCCTGTCCATGTTCAACGTTTTTTCTGACACGGCGCTTGGAAGCAGCCGCTTTTCTATTTGTCTTTGGCATAAAAACTAACCTACTTTCCTTTCTTTAAATCACAATTACTTCTTCTTGTTTGCCACAGTACGACGCGGACCCTTGCGAGTTCTTGCGTTGTTCTTTGTATTCTGTCCACGGACAGGAAGTCCTGCTCTATGGCGCTTTCCTCTGTAGCATCCGATTTCCTGAAGACGCTTGATGTTCATAGCAACTTCACGGCGAAGATCACCTTCTACTGTGCAGTTTGCTTCCATAGCGTCTCTGATCTTTCCGACTTCTTCGTCAGTCAGGTCACGGACACGGGTATCCGGATTCACTCCCGCTTCTGCGAGAAGTTTGTTTGCTGTTGTTCTGCCGATTCCGTAAATGTAGGTCAGGCCGATTTCAACACGTTTGTCTCTCGGTAAATCCACTCCAGCTAAACGAGCCATTGTGTTTCCTCCAATTCTGATAAGTGATAGTTGTAACTCAATTGGGGTACAGATTCTGCACCCAGCCACGCCTGTTTGTCGTAAGACATCATTTAGCCATGCGTGACCTTTCCGATGAAATGACGCATCGGTATTAAGCACTATATCTCAGGCTCGCGGGGAGCTGTCTTGAAATACATTGCTGATGAATAGAAGCAGTGCATTTCAAGACAGTTCCAACAGCCGATCTATAGGAACAGATTTTTATTGCAGCCGCGCAAAATCTGTTATCTGCTTAATGAAATGAGTAAAGTGACCGCAGCGAAAGGATCAGCCCTGTCTCTGCTTGTGCTTCGGGTTCACACAGATAATTCTGATAGATCCCTTTCTTTTGATAACCTTGCACTTTTCGCACATCGGTTTCACAGAAGATC
>CAYYEB010000402.1:0-1018 GCA_964470725.1 uncultured Lachnospiraceae bacterium
TGCAGTGATTTTAAAATCAGGTGTCAAATTTCATGTCCTTTATGAAGAGGAGGTTAACCCTGACGGTTACCGTCATAGTTTGATGCTTCCTGTCTTCTAATACAAACTCTGACGGTTGCCCTCCAAATTCATGACATTAACCGTCGTTCAGTTCCTTCTTGGCCCATTCCATCATTTCGGCTGTGTACTGCAATGCTTTTTCTGCATTTCTATCTTCCAGAAACAGCTCATGCGGATATCTTGATACCACGCCATACTGAGATAAAGTATCACCATAATCATAAAACTTTTCCGGTATCTCATACATATTACTGATCTGATTCAACAGGAATGAAATATCATGCGATCTCGGCAATCCTCCCTGTGTCCCTTTGTTTACAATCAGTGCCTTTACGATTTTCTCTGCAGCCTGTTGGCAATGATAGCAAATGATTTCCAAAGGTTTGGGGTAGAACTGCTCATAGAGATGTTTTGCAACCTTCCAGTCCATTTCTGCAAAATCCATCCAGTCCTGAACATCCTTATTCATATAGCAGGATTCCCTTCTTATCTACTTCATATTCTAGCGTAGGCTTGTTCTTTCTTTCCTCAAAACAAGATGCCGTTCCTACAACAATATCCACCGGCCGTTTCTTGATTTTCCGGACAGATTTATATGCTTCTGTTGTTATATCTGAAATGTTTGTTTTCGAATCATCGACAACAATGTAAAAATCATAGTCACTATCGTCTTTTTGTTTGCCTTCAGCAAAGGAGCCAAACAGATAAATTCTTAACGGGGCAACTCTCTGAACCATACAATCTTTTAATTCATTGATTTCGTTCTGTGCATATGTAGGCATCTAATTTCCTCCTTTTGTCTTCCGGCACATGACGTCACCATGGGACATAAGCAAAAAGCCTGCGGAAATGCTAATTCTGAATCATATTGGTTCAGTTTCTGATCCATCAGTCTTTCACCAATATGATTTTTTGACAACTTGTTAAGTCTCGAAAGATTCGATTTTTTGAAGGTCTG
>CAYYEB010000403.1:0-1000 GCA_964470725.1 uncultured Lachnospiraceae bacterium
GTTAACAACGGTTTTCTTGCTGTATTTGTCAATCGAAAATTCAGTCAAAAGGCATTTGAAAATTCAGTCACCATTGCCTTATTTTGAGGCCCGGATTTCCTTACTCCGGGCCCGTTTTTAACTCGTGTCACTTGCCAATCAGTGATGAATCTCGCCGGCAGTGCCGGCCATTCATCCATTGTCAGTTGGGAGCTGAATCCGGCGGGAAGGATCCTTCCCATTCGAATGGAACCTCCTCACCCTTGTGGGCCTGCAGATACTCCGCCGCTTTCTCCCGCAGACCTTCGGAACATATGAATTCCCACAGCCAAAAACTCTCCCGACTCATCTGAATGTAGCCTTTCTTAACGAGAGAAGGCGTATTCTTCCTGGCTTGTTCCCATTGGATTTCAGCTTCATCAGGCTCTGTGTATCCGAAGTAGTTCTTTAGATAGGCATCTCTGGCCTCTGGTGTCATACCTTTTGTGGCAACATCAAGTTCCTTATCGAGACGATATACGTCAAGAAAGTCATACTCGGCGGGCATACAACTGCCGCAGACATATCTGGACACCGGCTGCTCCTGAATAGTATGGCCTGATGCTACCCATTTGCGGAGCGCCCGCTTCTCGCCGGGAGTCATATGTACATTGTTCTCGTATGCCTGCATTTCATCCTGGATGACCTGTTCATAGTCAGCTCTGTTCATGGCGTTCTCCTGTAAATACATAATCCGAATCCAAACCGTTCACCCTCATGGTCTCCCGCAGTCGGTAGGAATCACCGGTCATATCGATCAGCATGGCTCCATACGTCAGTCGGTCTACCAAAGCGGCAGTAGTTGCCGTGCCATCAAAGATCTGGCCCCAGTTCTCGAATGAAAGGTTGGAAGTTATTATGGTTGATTTCAATCCTACTCTTTTCGAAAGATTATTGAAGAGCAGGTCGGATCCCTCTTTATCAAATGATACATACCCAAGTTCATCCGCAATTACCAGATCGTATTTCGAAAAACGGTTTT